>NZ_JBFAYB010000093.1:0-34519 GCF_040681075.1 Streptomyces sp. NPDC051907
GGTCCAGCCCCGTTCGGCTACTGGCCGGACGGGGCTCTTCGCGTCTTGACGTGCGGGTTTGCGTGCACGGTTTGACAAGACACCCGGGCGGGTGCTTCCTTTAGCCATCCACGCAATCGACCCCCTAGGGGGTAGGTGAGGGGGGATTGGCGTGAAGGTGCGTACCGTCGTCATTTACGTCCGGCTGAGCCGGGACAGTGACACATCAACATCAGTCGAATCACAGATAGCGGCATGTAAGGCGTATGCGAAGGCGCGCGGGTGGCGCGTGTTGTTTATCGCTGAGCCGGACGTGGACGTATCCGGGGCGAGTCGCCTTGAGGACCGTCCCGGCATGTCCCAGGTGCTGGACGCGCTGGGCGAAGCGGATTTCGTGCTTGCCGCGAAGCTGGACAGGTACGCCCGGAGCGTCTTGGAGTTCTCCCGACTCCTTCGCGCTGCCGAAGACGCCGGCGCTACGCTCATCACGGCGGACGGCACTCTCAGCCCCGACACTTCCAAGCTCGTGGTTCATGTCCTTTCTGCGTTTGCGGAATATGAGCGGGACATGATTAAGGCGCGTATCACCGCGTCGAAAAACCACCTTCGGACTGTTGGCCGTTGGCTGGGCGGGGCAGCCCCGTACGGCTATAAGCTCGTGAAGCGCGACGGCGGAACGTATCTGGATATCGACCCCGTTTCTGCCGCTGTTGTTCGGGACTGCGCTGACAAGCTCTTGAACAAGGGTGCTTCACTCACTGGGCTTGCGCATGAATTGAACGAACGTGGAATCCTTTCCCCTGCCGACCATGCGCGGGAGCGTGACGGAAGGAAAACGCGCGGAACGAAGTGGTCTTCTACCACGCTCCGAGACGTGCTGATCACGCCTGCCGCGCGTGGCTTCCTTGTTCAGGCGGCACCCGGCAAGCCGCGAAGTGCGCTGTATCTCCAACCGGTACTTGACGCCCAGGGAAACCCGCATCAGGTGGGCCCCGAACTTCTCGACGCAAAGACACATGGCATGGTGCGGGAAAAGGTAGAGACCCGTTCTGTGGGCAGGGGCGCCACGCGTACGGGTAAGGCGGCTCTTCTTCACGTGGCTCAGTGCGCCGAATGCGCCGGACCGATGTATCACCAGAAGCGAATATTGAAGGGCAAGGACTATTCAACCTATGTATGCCCGAAGGGCGTAGGGAAGCACGGAGAGCACGCGTCTAACATCGTTCAGGCAAGCGGCCTTGACAAGCAAACGGAGACGGATTTCCTGAAGCGCTTTGGTGGCTTTAGTCTCATGTGCAAGGTCAAGCACGAAGGGCGTGATGTTGCCCGGGAGCTTCACGACACTGATGAAGCATTGGATAACCTCAGCGGGAATCTTGCCGCACTTCCGGCGGGTGGACGCGCGGCACAAACCGTGATTTCGAAGATTACGGCCCTTGAGGAAAAGCGGACGGCGCTTGCGCTTGAAGCCGCTAAGCCGGTGCGCACTGAGTGGGAGGACAGCGGAGTGAAGCTCTCCGAGGAATGGGGGCAGCGCACTACTGAGGGTCGCAATAGCTTGCTTCGGGATTTCGGAGCCGTGGTAAAGGTCACCCCGCTTCCCAAAACCGCTGAGCGTCGATTCAGCGAGAGTCGGGCAGCCGTCGAGTTCATCGGCCCGGAATGGTGGCGCACGCTGGACCCGGCAGATGGCCACCTTGAGGCTATTGCCCGTGATGAGCAGATTGCAGCGTAAAGAATCGAAATAGGTAACGGTGGCAGGGTCGGGCCTTCGGGTCCGGCCCTTACGTCGGTCGAACTGTTGACGCGTACACGTCACAATGCGCTCGTCGGCGGGTGGGTGGAGCGCGGATTGCCTCCCCCCGGTGATTACAGAGAGTCAGGCAATCGGACACCTGGTAATGATCAGTGACGAAGTGACGGAATGATGATTACTCCCAATCCAGCCTACGAATCAAAAACCAGTCTTAGAGCAATCCCGAACCGCTCGCCACTACGTCACTTCGTCACCGCGCACCGGGCGCACGGCAGTCACGAGCCCAGGCAATCCACTCACTAGATAAGGGGTGAGGGCAGGGGATACCGCGCACCCTTCCGGCTAAGAGCCATACGGCGGACAGTGACCCCCCTCAACCGGCCTGAGCGCTCCCACGTGTGGACTCTTCCACCGTGGTTCTGAGCGCCGGGCCCTATGGCGCGTAGCTCAATTGGTAGAGCGCCGGGCTCTTAACCCGGGTGTTGTCGGTTCAAGTCCGACCGGGCCAACCGGTGCGTGAAAGCCCCGTACAGGGGTGGCAGCGCACTTGCCGGGCTCCCTTCGGGGCTCCCGTGGCGTGGTGGGTAGCTCTCACGCAATCGCCTAAAGCGTTGGTCGTCCAGCGGCCCAGGACTCCCCCTTGCCGGGGGCAACGCCGGTTCGAATCCGGCCCGACGCAAGCTAGCCCGCCTAGCCCAACTGGCAAAGAGGCGTTGCCCTTAGACGGCAAAGGTTCCCGGTTCGAATCCGGGGGCGGGTACTCAACGCGGGTCAGGTCAGTCCTCCGGTGAGGACTCTGGTGACGACTCCAACGGCAACATCCCGCGCGAATGAGCGAAGCCCTTCGGCAGTCTTTTGAAGTTTGGTCCGCTCCTCCGTGCTTGAGGCTTGAGCCGCCGCAAGCTCGATTGCCCTAATGAGGGCATCAACGGTTCCCTCGGCAGTTGGCCACTGGCCGACCTTGCGTCGAGCTTCGCCTGAAACTTCCATTGCTGCCCAATTGATTTTGGCTCCACCCTTGGCCCGGGTGATGTACCCATCACCTTCAAGAGCGTCGAAGGCGCTTACCACGTCGTCAGATTCCAGGTTCAGCACCTCTGCGGTTTCTGCCACGTACACGAAGTCAACTTCGGGGTCATCCAGCCTTTTAACGATGTGGTCCAGGACAGGGAAGTCACGGTTTGCCCACGTGTTTTCCATATAGCTGATGGTAGATCGAAAGCTGTAATTCCTCTTGGCGACGTGCTGAGGGACGCGCCTTCCGGTAGGGGGGCCATGCGCTTACCGGGGGGTGGCCATGCGCACACGTTGTTTGGACTGTCGGGCGTTCGCCACCCATGCGGGGCGGTGCGCTGAGCACCACCGGGCCTATGAGTCCGGCCGGTCTGTGCAGTCGCACCGCAAGCGCCGTGAGGCTATCGCCCGGGGCAACAACGCTGCCGCTCGTCTGCGCAAGGCCGTACGCAAGGCGGTGCAGGGGACATGTGCAAGGTGTCTCGGTACCTACCTTCCGAGTGCCGTTGATATCGACCACATCAAGCCCCTTGCTAAGGGTGGCGAAGACGTGGACGCGAACGTTCAGGTCTTGTGCAAGACGTGCCACAAGGTCAAGACGGCTGAGGACTTCGGATACAACTCCGTTCCCTTCTGACGGGGGCGGAGAGCGGTCCCGAAGTTCCCGGACATCCCCGCCGGCGATCCCGGCCCCAGCTCGGAAAACGCGCGCTAGGTGCGGCCCCATTTTTTGGACTGCCCGCCCCTTGCCCCGCCTGGGCGCTGCCCGCTCCGCACCCCTGAGAAAGGCACCCGCTAAGGGGTCTCAAGCCCCCGTTAGGTAGGTGTCAAGGTGGCCAGAGCGAAGAGCCCCGCCCAGCGAACCGGCAACGCCAACACCCCTGCCACCCCTGACGCTGCCCCGGTCGTGTACGAGGGGCGCGCACCGCGTGTGCCTGGGCACTTGAAGGCAGCGGGGCGGGACGTGTGGCGTGCGGTCTGGCAGGCGGGCAGCGGGGCCTACTCGCCCGACACGGACCGCAACATCATCCTTCGGTACGCCGAACTTCATGACCGGCGCGGGGACCTTCTAGACCTCATTGCCGCTGAGGGGCTGTCCGTTGCCGGGTCCACGGGTCAGCCGGCGATTCACCCGGCCATGCGATTCGTAGAGACCACTGAGCGCGAACTACGCGCCATAGAGACAGTCATCGGCTTCACGCCCGAAGCGCGTATGCGCCTGGGGCTCGTGGCAGCCGAAGCCCGGCGCGTGGCGGCAAGCCCCGAAGACTTCTAGAACGGGGGTGCCGCGTGGACGGTCTTGACCCCGTGATCGCGCGGCACATTCCCGCGGCGGCACCGTTTCCGTCTGAGGGCTACCGGGTTGCCAACTGGATTGAGAAGTTCTGTTTCCTGACGGGCTCGTTCGCCGGCCAACCCTTCAAGCTCTTGCCGTGGCAGCGTGAACTACTCGTTGACGCCTACGAGCTGACGCGGGACACCTTCGGTCAGTGGAAGCGCAAGCACCGAACCGTTGTCGTCTGCGTCGCGCGCAAGAACGGCAAGAGCACGCTTGCCGCTGCCATCATGCTTTACCACCTGGTGGCGGACCGGTCCGACTCTCAGCGTCAGATCATCGCTGCCGCCAACGATCGGGCTCAGGCCCGAATGGTCTTCGACGCGGCGAAGCAAATGGTCACCGCGTCCCCGAAGCTCTCCGCTGTCTGCGAAGTCCAGCGGGACATTATCCGGTTCAAGGACTCCACCTATCGCGTGGTGTCCGCAGACGCGGGACGGCAGCAAGGTCTAAACCCGTCTTCGATCTCCCTTGATGAGTACGCGTTCAGCAAGAACCCCGATCTCTTCGACGCGCTGACCCTGGGCTCTGCCGCGCGCAACGCGCCCATCTTCTGGGTGATCAGCACCGCCGGACCGGACCCGGACGGACCCTTTGCTCAGCTCTGTGAGCAAGGGCAGCGGGTCAACTCCGGTGAGGCCCAGGACCCGACGCTCTTCTATCGCTCGTGGGGTCCGCGCCTGGGGGACACGGTGGACCACACCGACCCGGACGTATGGCGCGCGTGCAATCCCTCTTACGAGATCTTGAACGAAGAGGACTTCCGCGCTGCCTGCCAACGATCCACTGAGGCTAGCTTCCGAATCTACCGCCTGAGCCAATTCGTCCGTGGCGCGTCCACGTGGCTGCCTCATGGGCTCTGGGACTCCCTGGCAGTGGACGACACCTTGAGCCCCGGGGAAGCCGTGGTTCTCGGCTTCGATGGCTCATGGAAGGGCGATAGCACAGCGCTCGTCGCCTGCCGCGTGGCAGACCTTCGGGTGTTCGTTCTGGGCCACTGGGAAGCCCCGCCGGATGACGCGCATTGGCGCGTACCCATGGCGGACGTACGGGACGCACTCCGGGACGCGCTGAGCGCCTACACGGTGCGCGTGCTCGTGGCGGACCCGTACCGCTGGGAAGAGACGCTAGACAACTTGGAGTCTGAGGGCTTCCCGGTTGAGGCGTTCCCGACGAACTCACTCAAGCGCATGGTCCCGGCCACTCAGGCCGTTTACGACGTTTGCCTAGACGGCCGGCTGAGCCACGACGGCAACCCCGCTCTTGCTCGCCACATCGGTAACGCGGTGCTTCGCGAAGACCGCAACGGGGCCCGCGTCACGAAGGAACACGCGTCTTCACGCCGAAAGATTGACCTTGCCATAGCCATGATCCTTGCCGTCCACGGCGCGGTGATGTGGCGTGAGGACAACCCCGGACTGATAGACGCGCCCATTCTCGCCACCTGGGAAACCGGCGGTGAGGTCTTCGCCTACGGAGGTAGCGCGGAGTTCTTTGACGATCTATGAGCCTACTCACGTGAGTAGGCAAGGGGGCGGGGGCCGTGGGTTTCTGGCTTGACCTATTCCGCAAGACCCCCGCCACCGAAGCACGGGCAGGCTGGGAGCCCGCTCACGATCTGTACCCGTACCCGGGCGTGGTCTCGTCCGCCGGTCAGCGCGTAGACGTGGGGACGGCACTCAACGTCTCTGCCGTCTTCGCGTGCGTGCGTCTGCTGAGCGAGACCATAGCGACGCTGCCGGTCACCACCTACTCAAAGAGGGGCGGGGCTCGTCGAGAGATCCCGTCCCCGCTGTGGCTGGACTACCCCACGGCGGAGCCCGGCGGGCTGGGCCGTATCGACCTGATCTCTCAGATCGTGCTTTCGCTGTTGCTTGAGGGCAACGCCTACCTTGCCGTTCGGTGGTCGCCGGACGGTACGGGCATAGCCGGTCTGGACGTGCTGGACCCGTCCCGAATCATCACGCACACCGTGATGGTTGACGGGATGCGCCGGAAGGTCTTTGAGGCTTTCGACATTGACGACGAAGGCAACGAGATTGCCCTTGGCTGGTTCACCCCCCGGGAGATCCTTCACATCCCCGGGATGATGCTGCCCGGTGAGGTCACCGGGGTCAGCCCCATTGCCTACGCGCGTGAGTCCATCGGGCTCGCTCTTGCCGCCCAGACCTACGGCGCGAAGTTCTTCGGCAACGGGGCCATGCCCGGCGCGATCGTGGAAGTCCCCGGCTCCATGTCGGAAGAGGGACTTGCCCGCGCTCGTGAAGCGTGGCGACTGGCCAACTCCGGTCCGGAGAACGCCCATAGGGTCGCCCTTCTCACCGAAGGCGCGAAGTTCTCGAAGGTCTCGATCTCCCCGGACGAAGCCCAGTTCCTACAGACCCGGCAATTTCAGGTTCCGGAGATCGGGCGCATCTTCGGCGTACCGCCCCACCTGATCAGCGACGCGACCAACTCAACGAGCTGGGGCAGCGGGCTTGCCGAACAGAACCAAGCCTTCGCCATGTTCTCGCTGCGCCCGTGGCTTGAGCGCATTGAGGCGGGCTTCACCCGGCTTCTGTTCGCGGAGACAGCCGACCGTCAGAAGTTCGTGAAGTTCTCCCTTGACGGTATCCAGCGTGGCGCTCCGAAGGAACGCATGGAGCTTTACAGCCTGGGTCTTCAGAACGGCATCTACTCGATTGACGAAGTACGAGCCGCTGAAGATCTCCCGCCCCTGCCTGACGGTCAGGGAGCCGGTCACCGCGTGCCGCTGAACCTTGCCGACGTGACCGAAGACGAGCCCCCGCCTGAGCCGAACCCCGCCCCGGAACTGCCGGTTGCGGACGAGCCCACTGAGGGGGACGAAGAGGATGACGACGGAACGGCGGAGCCTGACGAGCCCGGCGGAAGTGCGGGCGAACGGCAGCGCAACCACCATGCGCGGGTACGCGTACCGGTTTAACGAGCTGTCCCACGACCTGGGCGGCTTCCGTGAGCGCATCGTGCCCGGGGCCGGTATGGCTTCCCTTGAGCGCAACGACGTTCTGGCCACCTTCAACCACAACGCGGACAACGCACTAGGCCGGCGCTCGTCCGGCACGCTCCGTGTCGGTGAGGACGAGCACGGGGGTTGGTACGAAGTCGACCTTCCCAACACGTCCGTTGGCCGGGACGTTGCCGAACTACTCAAGCGCGGTGACGTGAAGGGATCTTCCTTCACGTTCCGCGTGGACAAGGGCGGGCAGCGTCGCGCGGGGACGGACCCGGAAACGGGTCTGCCCATTCGTGAGATCACCGCTATGGACGTGGCCGAACTGGGCCCGGTCCTCAACCCTGCATACCCCACAACTGACGCGGCGCTTCGGTCCATTGAGGCAGCGCTAGGCGTCACGCTCCGTGCCGCGAAGAAGGACGACGAAGACCCGGACGACGAGCCGGACGAGTCGGACGAGAGCACGGAAGAGCCGGCGGACGAGCCGGACGAAGACCCGGCGGACGAGCCCGAAGAGGACGAGCCGGAAGACCACAAGAACGCGCGTGCTCTAGTCCGCGCGCTAATAACAAAGGGGGGTGTCCGCTGAATGGACGCTACTACTCTCAGCGCGAACTTTGAGGCGCGCGAGAAGGTCACCGGTGAGCTTCGCTCCCTGGCCGAAGAGTTCGCGGGCAAGGATATGGACGCTGAGGCCCGGTCCAAGGAAGACAAGCTCATTGCCTCCATTGCCGACTATGACGGTCGGATCAAGCGGGGCATTGAGGTACTGAAGTCCGGTGAGTCCGTGAGCGCGCTCATGGCCGGCCTCAAGGGCACCGGGTCCAAGACTGAGACCCAGGACAAGCTAGCCCAGGCAGCCGCTCAGCTTCGCGCCCTGAACGTCAACGAGTCGGTCACCTTCGCCCCGGAGTCCCGCGCGGCCATCGACACGAAGACCAACCCGGGCAACACCGTGATTGCGCGGACCCTGTACGGGCGGCTTCTGGCTGAGGCCGTGGAGCGTTCCACCATCATGCGCGGGGGCGCAACGATCCTGACCACGAGTTCCGGTGAGCCGATGGACTTCACCGTTGTGGTTGGTCACGCGTCCGCCGGCATCGTCGGTGAGAACGGCACCATCCCGGAGAGCAACCCGACCACCGTTCAGCGGTCGGTTGGCGCGTTCAAGTACGCCTATGCGTCCACCCTGTCCAGTGAGTTCGTCGCTGATCAGGCGCTTGACCTTGTCAGCTTCCTGGTTGGCGACGCGGGCCCGGCCATCGGCGCGGGCATGGGCGCGCACTTCCTGACCGGCACGGGCACCGGGCAGCCGAAGGGCATCATCACTGCCGCGTCCCCGGCAACCGCCACTTTCACGGCTACCGCGAAGGACGCGACGGTTTCGGACGCGCTCATTGATCTCTTCTACGAGCTGCCTTCGTCCTACCGGGCGAACGCTGCCTTCGTCGTGGCGGACAAGGTTGCCGCCCAGATGCGGAAGCTGAAGAACACTGACGGTCAGTACCTGTGGCAGTCGAGTGTCATTGCCGGTGCTCCGGACACCTTCAACGGTCGCCCAGTCCTGACCGACGTGGGGATGCCCGACGCGAAGGTCTACTTCGGTGACCTGAGCAAGTACACGGTCCGCCTTGCCGGTCCGCTCCGCGTTGAGCGCTCCGTTGACGTGAAGTTCCTTTCCGACCAGATCGTTTACCGCTTCCTACAGCGTGCGGACGGTCTGCTTGTGGACGAGCGGTCCGCGAAGGTTCTGACCGTTGGTGGCGGGGCGTAAGCCCTGTCGCCTGGGGGGTCTGCCTACTCACGTGAGTAGGCAGACCTCTTCCGTGAGGGGGCACCGTGTCTTACGCAACCATCGCTGAAATACGCGCCCTTGACGGCATGGCCGACGCTTCCTTGTTCTCTGACGAGACGCTGAGTGAGGCCGTCGACTTCGCGGTTGAGACTGTCGAAACGTACTGCGGTCGCAAGTGGGAAGGCGTGGATGCTGCCCCGGAAACGATCCGTTGGTGTGTCCGCAAGATCGCACGGGCGTACTGCCTTGATCTCGTCTCCCGCATCCCGGACCGGGCGCTTCAGCTCCAATCCGAATTTGGGTCCATTCAGCTTGCCCAGGCGGGTGGCAACTGGCGACCCACGAGCCTGCCCGAAGTCAACGCCCAGTTGAACCGGTACCGGGTCCGGCTCCCGTTCATCTTCATGTAAGGGGGCTCCCGTGTCGCTGATCTTCGAAGCGAAGGTTGCCCTTCACGAACGGCTCAAGGCGCTCGTCCCTGCCGGGGTGCAATGCACCTTCGCGGAGACCGGGCAGGAAGACCGCCGGCAACAGATCTGGCTAGGCGCGATCACCGAAGACGAAGCGGAGCCCGTTGCCATGAGGGCCGGTCCGCGTAAGCCAACGGCTGTCACGGGCTACGTGGAAGCCCACGCGGTGGTGATCACCCCGGGCGACCCGATCGCCGCTGAGCGGGGCGTGTACGGGCTCCGTGAGCACATTGCCGAAGCCTGCCGCTCCGTGGACCGGACGAGCGTTCCGGGGCTTCTCGATATCCGCCCGGAGTCCTCAACCGTCGACACGGCGGAGACCACCGATGGGGCGTTCAGCGCCCTGACCGTCCGCGTAAAGGTGCGCGGCAGAGTGACGTAAGGAGTACAAGCATGTCCCTAGACGCTGCCATCGGCATTGGCGCGGAGACCACCTACGGCACTGCCGCCGAATCCATACTTGGCTATGAGGGCAAGGCGGATTCGTGGAAGGTCAGCAAGGAATTCGTTGAGTCAGTCGGCTTCCGCCGTGGTCTTCAGACTGCCCGCGCGGACCGCCGGAACATCATCACGATGGGCGGTGAAGGTGAGCTTGAGGCTGACCTACTGGACGTAGGCGCTGCCGCTCTCCTGTCCGCCGCATTCGACAAGCACACGGTCACCGACAACGCGACCACTCGCGTCCACGTCTTCGAGACCGCCACCTACAGTGAGGCACCCAGCTTCACGGCCCAGATGATCCGCCCGACCGTTGAGGGCACGGACGTTGCGTATAAGCACGTCGGGTGTGTGGCAACGGAATTCGAGCTGACCGCTGAGGTTGAGAACCCGGTCACCCTGAACGTCAGCTTTGACTTTCAGGACGTGTCCCACACGAGCACCCCGGCTCAGATCCTGCCGATCACCTACCCGGAGGATGCCCGTGCGTACGACTGGTCTCGTACCGCGCTGACGCTGACCCGGGCCGGTACTGCCGTCCCCGTGGACGCGGGCAAGTTCTCGCTCACCGGAGACCTGGGCATGAAGACCGACCGGCGCTTTCTCCGGGGCAACCCGCTGAAGAAGAAGCCGGTCCGGGCTGCCATCCCCACGTACGAAGGTGAGTTTGAGGGGGAGTTCAGCGCTGACAGCCTCAAGCTCTATGAGGCGTTCGTTGCCGGTGAGATCGTCGCGCTTCGGGTGGACCTTGCCGGACTGACCCCCGGCACGTCGGTCCGTGTCGACTGCCCGGCAATCCAGTTCACCGGGGAGTCCCCGGAAGCGTCCGTTGACGACGTGACCGTGATGACGCTGCCGTTCAGGGTCCTTGACCCGGGGGACGGTCCGGCTGCCGTCAAGGTCACCTACACGGAGCCGAAGCCCGTCACGGAACCGGCTCCGTAGAGAGCCTACTCACGTGAGTAGGCAGGGGGTTGAGCGTGGCCCAGACGAGCCGCTTCACAGTGCGCGTGCAAGGCATGACCGAAATGACGCGCAACATTCGCAAGCTCAAGAGTCGTGAGCTGAACAACGCGGTGCGTGCCGCGAACAAGGCGGCTGCCGAAGTCGTCAAGCCGGAAGCCCAGAGCACGGCACCGGTGGGCAAGCGGGACGCGAAGTCCAGCCGGCGCTACAAGCCCGGCAAGTTGGCGAAGTCGGTCAAGGTGACCGCTTCCGCAAAGGGCGCTGCCGTCAAGGCCGGTTCCGCCGCTCGTGTCCCGTACGCGGCGGCAATCCACTTCGGCTACCGCAAGCGCAACATCAGACCGAACCGGTTCCTGTTCCGCGCCATGGCGCGTAAGAGCGGAGCCGTATCCGAGACCTACGAGCGTGAGATTTCCGCCGTGGTTCGTGAGCATTTGGAGAGTGACTAATCATGGCCGCGAAGAAGCTGGGCGGGGACCTGGGCGAACTTCTCGCCCTTGATCTCGACAGCCTGACCATTGACGAGATCGACATTATCGAGACCGTCACAGACGCACCGCTTGACGATCTCCGGAAGCCGGGCACCCGGCGGGCTCCAATGCTCCGCGCTATGGCCGTGGTCCTCAAGCGCCGGACGGACCCGAACTTTTCCATTGAGGACGCGGGCAAGCTGCGTATCCAGCTCAAGCCGAGCAAGGCGAAGCCGGACCCTACCGCGCCCAGCGCGTAGTCACGTGCGCCCGATTGCTGGGCCACTTCAAGGGGCTCACGTGGTCGGACGTTCGGTCCCTGCAACTCAGGGACTTCAACGCGCTGGTTGACCAGATGACAGCCGACATAGAGCGGCAGAACAGAGACAGCCGACGAACGTCACGGGGGCGCTCGTCCGGCGGCACTTCGGGGGAACGGCGCACGCCGGTCATGACGTAAGGGGGACCGGTGGCGAAGCCAATCACGATCACGCTGCTAGGTGACGAGTCGGACCTATCGGCTTCCCTTGAGCGAGGATCGGCGGACGTAACTGAGTTTGCGGACCGGGTAGAAGAAGCGCTTCGTCAGGCGACCGAAGAAGCCGCGAACCTGGGGGACGCGGTATCGGTCGGGGTAGCTGACGCGGGGGACGAAGTCAGCTCGTTCGGTGAGCGCTTCGGGGGCATGGCAGCACTGGCCGGCGGGGCTATCGCTGCCGGGCTCGTGGCGGGTATCAGCGAAGCCCTTGATCAGGAGAAGGGCAACGACCTTCTAGCAGCCCAACTGGGCGCGTCCCCGGCTGAGGCTGAGCGCCTGGGCAAGGCTGCCGGGGCTGTCTATTCCGCCGGCTACGGGGAGTCGATTGAGGACGCGAACACCGCGCTCAAGTCCCTTTGGCAGCAAGGTCTAGTTCCTGCCGGTGCTACCGCCGATGAAATGGCGAACATCAGCAAGAAGGCCATGAACGTTGCGGACGTGCTGGGCGACGAAGTCGGGCCGACCGCCAACTCTGTTGGCCAGATGCTCAAGACCGGAATGGCGAAGAACGCCGACGAAGCGTTTGACATTCTCGTCAAGGGAGCACAAGAGGGCGGCAACAAAGCTGAAGACCTCTTGGACACGTTCAACGAATACTCAACGAACTTCCGCACGTTGGGGCTGGACGGCAAGACGGCAATGGGCCTCATATCCCAGGGGCTCAAGGGCGGTGCGCGTGACGCTGATCAAGTGGCGGACGCGATCAAAGAATTCAGCCTTGTTGCCGGACAGGGTGGCGAAGCTGTCGAGAAGACCTTTGACTCAATCGGTCTGAACGGAAAGCAGATCACGGCTGACGTTGCGGCCGGCGGTGATAGCGCGAAGCTCGCAATGGACAAGGTGCTTGACGCCTTGGCCAAGATGCCCGCCTCAGCTGACAAGGCGAATGCGGTCAAGACGCTGTTCGGCGGTCCCGGTGAGGACCTGGGCGCGGCTCTCTTCTCCCTGAACGTCGACAAGGCAGCGGCTTCCCTGGGCAAGGTGGACGGCGCGGCGAAGAAGGCCGGCGACACCATGCACGACAACGCCTCAACGAAGCTGACTGCCTTCTGGCGAAGCCTTCAGACCGGCGCGGTCAACGTGATCGGCGGAGCGCTCATCCCCGCGCTTGAGTCAGCCGCGGACAAGGTCGTTGCCTTCGGCCGGTTCATCGACGACAACAAGGGCGCTATTGGAGCCGTGGCCGGGGTCATCACCCTTCTCGTGCTTCCGGCACTCATTGCCTGGGGCGTTCAGTCCACCATTTCGGCAGCCACGAGCGTGACCGCCTGGGTCACATCCACGGCAACGAGCGTGGGCAGCGCTGCCACTCAGGTTGCCGCTCACTGGGCTGTGGTCGGGGGCTGGATCAAGTCTGCCGCCCAGGCCGTGGCTTCCGCTGCCATCGTGGTTGGCGGGTGGGTCCTCATGGGCGCGCAAGCCATGCTTCAGGCAGCCCGCATGGCTGCCGCGTGGCTCATAGCCATGGGCCCGGTCGCGCTCATCATCGCTGCCGTTGTTGGTCTCGCTGCCCTGATCTGGGCCAACTGGGACCAGATCAAGCAATGGACACTTCAGGCTTTTGACTGGGTGTGGCAGAAGATCCTAGGGATCTTCAACTTCATCAAGGATCTCTTCCTTAACTTCACCGGACCCGGGCTGATCATTCAGCATTGGGACACGATCAAGGAAAAGACAGGCGAAGCCTTTTCCTGGGTCTGGGAGAAGATCAAGGGCGCGTTCAATTTCATCAAGAACATGTTTCTGAACTTCACCGGTCCCGGCTTGATCATCAAGCACTGGGACAAGATCAAGGAAGCCACGAGCAAGGCGTTCCGCTACGTCTATGAGAAGGCGCGCGACGGGCTCAACTCCGTCATCGACTTCTTCAAGAGCCTGCCGGGACGCATCGCCAGTACGGCGGTCAACATCGCCCGGTCCGCGCTGAACATCGGCAAGACCGTGGTTGACGGGCTCAAGAACGGGCTTTCCAAGCTGGGCGGGTTCGCGTCCAGTCTCGCCGGCACCGTGAAGAACGCGGCAAAGGGCGCGATCAACAGCGTGATTGATCTTCTGAACTGGGCCATTCCGAACAAGCTGGGATGGGGGAAGCTCTCGATTGACCTTCCCGCCAACCCCATCCCGAAGATTCGCGCGGCAGGCGGTCCGGCAGCCGGACTGACCCGCGTCGGTGAGCGTGGCCCGGAGTGGGTCAGCCTGCCCAACGGTTCCAACGTGATCCCAAACCACGCTGCCCCGACCGGGGGCGGAGTCGTGGTCAACGTCCGCACGGACGCGGACCCCTGGGCCATCGGCCGTGAAGTCGCCTGGGCTCTTCGGACAGCACCACGGTAAGCGCGCCTACTCACATGAGTAGGCAAGAGGGGGGCGGCATGGCGGAGTTGGGTGAGTGGACGGCTGAGTTCAACGGGCTCGTCATGGGGGAACCCGACTCCGCCATATCCATCGTGGCGGTTGACGGTCTGCTGTCCCTGCCGGATATCCGGACGGCGGACCAGACCCTTGTTCAGCGTCACGGGCTCTGGCCCGGGGACGACTACCTGAACGGGCGCACGGTCACCATGACGCTTGAGGTCTACGGCAGCACGGGGGACGAGTTCACGAAGGCGCTGACGGCCGTACAGGCTGCCTTCCTGCCCGCCGGGGATGAGAAGCCTTTCCGCTTCAGGCTCCCCGGTGCGGCAGCGGACCGTACGGCCTACCTCAAGGCACGGCCCAGGAAGCGGAGCGCCCCGCTGGACCTGAGCTTTGCCTACCGGGTGTGCAACGTCGTTGTCGAGTTGTTCGCCACCGACCCGAAGATCTACGGGCAGGAAGCGCGGAAGGTCACGGCGAAGAGTTCGGTCCGGCCCCCGCTTGACGGTGGCTTCACCTTCCCGGCAACCGTCCCCTTCACGGTCAAGGGCAGTAGCGCCCCGCCGGCTGACCCCATCACCCGGTTCACGCAATGGGGATCGGTCCCGGCCCGGCCCGTCATTGAGTTCCGGGACGCGAAGAACCCGGTCTTGCGGGACGACGCAACCGGCCAGTGGTTCGGGGTGCGTTTCGACGGAGCCTGTACCGCGGACAGTGCCGCCCAGGTCGTCCGGCTCATGGACGGCACGGACGTGACCGGGCTCGTCATGACCGGTTCCACATGGCCCGAATACGCGAGTGGGGACCACCGCCTTCGCCTCACACATGACAACGAGTTCAGCGCGGCCAGTGCCGCCCTGACATGGACTGACGAATGGGTGTGATCACGCATGGCGGGCTTCGCATGGTTTCAGGAAGGCACAACCTACGGCGCTGCCGACATGGCGAACTGGAACGCGCTTCTGAGTTCGCGGGGACCGGCAAAGCATCTGTTCGCGTCCACGAATGAGTTCTTGCTGAACTCCGACCAGACAGCCCGCACGGTGGACGTGGGCAGCGGCAACGCGCTCGTCGGGCACCCCATCAACGGGGCAAC
The DNA here is from genome assembly GCF_040681075.1 of Streptomyces sp. NPDC051907. Taxonomy (NCBI): domain Bacteria; kingdom Bacillati; phylum Actinomycetota; class Actinomycetes; order Kitasatosporales; family Streptomycetaceae; genus Streptomyces; species Streptomyces sp. NPDC051907. The sequence goes on from NZ_JBFAYB010000093.1 coordinate 15,188, forward strand.
CTGGGCATGGACTCCGGGCGTTACCGTTGCCGTCCCGACTCCGAGCAACGTCAACCCCAGACGGGACCTGATCATTGCCCGGCTCCGGTCCACGGCGAACGGTGACCCGGCCAACGGCTTTGAAGTCGAACTGCTAGAGGGAACGCCGGCGGCAAGCCCGTCCGCCCCTGCCCGCCCGGACAACGCTGTTGCCCTGGGCTGGGTGGACGTGCCGAAGTCCACCACCACGTTCACGATCACGCCCGTCCGCATCACCGGGCAGTATCAAGACCAGATGCTCAGCCCGGCCCCGGGCACCGTGGCCGTTGACTGGGCAGGACAGCTTCCCCTACCTGATCAGTTCCGCCCGGGGGCTGCCTGTGTCGACCTGAGCACCGGTCAGCGCTGGGTACGGACGAAGGCCGGTGAGTGGTTCACCACCGACCCCGGACCGTGGAAGGCGTGCACACTTCAGAACTTCACCAACGCGGCCAACGCGACGATCACGGTCACGGGTTGGCTGTACGTCCGTGAGAGTTCTACGTGTTGGGAGCTGTCCGGCACGTTGACGTTCGCCCCGGGCAACACGGCTATCAACAAGCTCGTGAACCTGGGGGCGCTTCCGGCGTCTGCCACGAAGCCCAGGAACAACACCTACGGAACAGCGGGCTCGTCCTACACGTCCACTTCCGGCGGCACCGCCCGCGTTGGCCTCATGTCTTCGGGAGCGATTGAGTTCGGCTCAATCGGCGTGACCGGAAACGCGTACATCAACGAGAGCTTCAGCAAGTCGCCGGTCAGCACCTAGGGGGATGCGTGAGCGCACTCTACGAAGTGCTACAGACGAACATGGTGACCGGTGAGGTAGTCGCTACCCTGCCGGTCACCGCCATTGGGTACACCGATTCCCTGAACGCTGCCGGGTCGGCAACAGTGACCATCCCGCTGGACGCACCCGAAGCCGCCCGGGGAGTGCTTGAGCCGGCCGTGTCCGGGCTCGTGGTCACTCGGGATGCCGAACCTGTCTGGGGCGGCATTCTGTGGACGCTCAACGCGGACCTGGGCGGCGGAACGCTCACCCTGAACGCGTCGGGTTACCACTCGTACTACTCGGGCCGGTATCTGGACAACTTCAGGGGCTACAACCGACCGGCCACGGATCAAGCGCTTCTGCTGACGGACTGGATTGAGTACGCGAACGAGAGCGGCGGCATTGGGACTGACACATCGTTCCTGTCCCCGACCGGGCGCATCCGTACCCGCAAGTGGTCCTACTGGGAATTCAAGAACATAGGTCAGGCCATTGAGGAATTGGCCGATGACGCCGGCGGGTTCTACTTCCGCTACGCGCCCTACTGGATCGAGAAGGGCAAGCGCCTGGGCAACCGGTTCCTCAAGCGTGGCCGTGGTGAATCGCTGTTCCCCTACCAACTTGAGCACCGCAAGAATTGCAACGTCACCGCTGTCAGCTATGACGGCTCATCCATGGCAACCCACGTGGTGGCCTTCGGCGCGGACACCGGAACGGGCGCGAAGGCTGCCGCCGGTAAGACGAACAACGCGCTCGTCGGGGTCATGCCGAAGCGCACTGAGGTAGCCACCTACTCAGACGTCAAGGACGTGGCGACCCTGGGGCCGAAGGCTGCCGGAATTGCTGCGGTCGGTAACGCGCCTATCGCCATTCCCACGCTGACGCTCTACCCGGGCCTATTCAATCCCGCGGACTTCGTTCCTGGGGACACCGGAACTGTCATTGCCGATTACGGATACGTGGCGCTCTTTGATGAGTACGTGATCACTGAGCGAAAGGTTGACGTGGACACCAACGGCACCGAACTCATAGGGCTGTCGCTGGCCAACAAGGAAGTGTTTGAAATTGACGATTCAGTCTAATGCCCTTCCCCCGTCACTCGTTGCTGAGATCAACGACATGAAGCGGCGGCTTGACTCCCTTGAGCGCAAGCCCCAGCTCGGTAGCGTCAACGAGCGGCTGCCGGTCGGGATGATCCAGAGCCCTTCCCTTGAGGGCACCGTTGGAGCGGAGTTCACCCATGGCCTGGGCGTCATCAACACCACGGGCCTGAACATGCCGGTCATCATCGCGTCCATCCCCTTCCACATCCCTTGGACCGGTGGAGCGGCGGCAGACGTGTCCGTGACGATCTGGCTGCAAGACGGAGTGACCGGCGGCAAGACCAAAGAAATCACCTTGGACAAGTCGCTTGATCAAGGTGGTTGGACACGGGATCTCGTCTATTCGTGGCTTCACCCCCAGCCGGTCGGGTTCGCTGACGACAGGGTTTACAAGCACATCAGCATTAACTACCGGGTCAACAAGCGCGTCACGATCAATAACGAGAGCGTGACCGTTGGTGTTGGCCTTCCTTCCATCGTGGTCGGCATTCCCGCTGGCACCTACAAGGAAGAGTCCCCAGACGGCAACCCGCGAATTGATGGGGCGCTCACGCCCGTTGAGGAGTGACCCCTTATGGATCTGGCACGGCTAGCGGCCAGTGCTGAAGTAGTCGTTCCCGTGCTCGTGTTCCTGGCTATCTCGCTGAACAAGTGGAAGTCAGGAATGCGGGACGCATGGCGGCAAGAGGCGGAAGCCTTCGCCAGCAAGTCCCAGCGGCAGGCGGACGAGATCGTTGAGCTTCGCAAGCAAGTCATAGAGCTGAGGCGTGAGAACGCTGAGCTACGCGCCCAGATTGCTGAGCTTCTAGCGCGTCCGTAACCGACCACTGTTCAGGCACTCAGCCTACTCACGTGAGTAGGCACGGGTGCCTTTTTTATTTGGGGGACCAGTGACCACACCCTTTGAGACGTTCCCGCTGCCGTCCAGCATTCCGACCGTGCGGGTTCACGGACGCTACCGGGGCCCGGACGGGCGGTCCCTGGGGGGCACGGTGACGTTCGGCATCCCGGGGCTTCTGACCTTCCCGGAAGCCGATCTCTTCATTGCGGGCCCCGTGGTCGCCCAGCTTGACGAGAACGGCGCGTTCTCCGTGGTGCTGCCCGCCACAGACGCACCGGACATGAACCCTTCGGGTTGGTCGTACTCCGTGAAGGAGAACCTTGCCGGTGTCGTGGGCTCTCGCACATTCGCCATGCTGCTACCCCGGAACGTGCCGGACGTTGACCTAGCCGACATTGCGCCGGCGGACCCGACCACCCCCAACTACGTACCCGTTCCCGGCCCGAAGGGCGACACGGGAGAGACCGGCAAGAGCGCCTATCAGTCCGCTGTGACTGTCGGGTTCATCGGTACTGAGGCTGAGTGGATCGCTTCTCTACGCGGACCGAAGGGCGACAAGGGAGACACCGGGGCGACCGGAGCGGCAAGCACCGTGCCGGGCCCGAAGGGCGACACCGGGGCGATCGGGGCAGCGGGACCGGCGGGCTCAAGCGCCTACGCGGTAGCCGTAGCCGGGGGCTTCGTCGGCACTGAGGCCCAGTGGCTTGCCACGCTCGTTGGCCCGAAGGGCGACACCGGAGCCCAGGGCCCGAAGGGCGACCCGGGCGCGGGCTCCGTCAATTCCGTCAACGGAGACCTGGGCCCGGACATTGTGCTTGACGCTGCCGACGTTGGCGCGATTCCCGTTGCTGGCAAGGGAGTTGCGAATGGCGTTGCGTCCCTGGGCGCTGACGGCAAGGTTCCTGCTGCTCAGCTATCGACTCCCACTGACGTTGTCACGAGCGTGAACGGGGAGAGCGGTCCGGCTGTCACGCTATCGGCTGCCGACGTTGGCGCGGTCGCCATGAGCGAGAAGGGGGCAGTGAACGGCGTTGCCACGCTTGACGCTTCGGGTGACGTTCCCGTTGCTCAGATTCCAAGCTTGTCGGGCACGTACGTTGCTGTGTCCACTCGTGGTGCTGCCAACGGCGTTGCGACGCTGGACGCTACAACCCGGCTGCCCATTGCCCAGGTTCCAACTGCCCTGACAAAGAATTCGTGGACTCCTCAAGCGCTGGGCTTTCAGGCGTGGTCGGTTGACCCTGCCGCCGTGGCGAACCCGGCAGCGAAGGCCGCTGTTGTGGGCCGTACCTACATGTGCGGAATGAACATCACGGAATCGACCCAGGTCAACCGTGTTGTCATCATGGCTCGTGGCTGGGGCGGCTCAACGCTCATTCCGGCAGCGCGCTTCTATGCCGGGATCTACAACGAAGCGGGTTCCCGCGTCGCCACTTCCGGGCTCGTGTCCAGCCTTCCGGCTGCCGGTCAGGACACGAATACGGCACCCGGAGCGAAGGACAACCACATTGGCGCTGTCCCGGTCCCGCTGACGGCAGCGGTCACGCTTGCCCCCGGTCGCTACTGGGCTGCCTTTCTTGTGTCGGCAGGGTCCGCAACTGACTTCTACTACATGCACATTCAGAACGAAGCCCCGGCCAACCCGGGCAACTTCTTTCTCGGCACCGTGTTTCAGCGCCATTGGTGCATTGCGAGCGGTCAAACGTCGCTGCCGGCGACCGTGAATCAGTCCACGGGTGAAGTCGGGCTTGACCCGGCAATCATGGCGCTTGCACTGGTTTGAGCCTACTCACGTGAGTAGGCAACCCACCCCCTAGAAGCCGGGTGGGACCTGCCCCCGTCCGGGCTTCGGGCGGGGGCTTCTGCGTAGAAGGGGGACCGCGCATGGCGCGCTTCAACGGGGCTACTTGGAAGCCCATTTCCGTGAACCACACTTCCCGCGGACAGGAATCCGTCAGGGGCGTGGTCGTCCACATCATGGCGGGCACGCTGAGCGGAACTGACAGTTGGTTCCGCAACCCGAAGGCCCAGGCGTCCAGCCACTTCGGCACCGGCCGGACCGGCGCACTGTGGCAGTGGGTAGACACGACTGACCGTGCCTGGGCCCAGGCCGGCGGAAACCGAACGTGGCTCAGCATCGAGAACGAAGGCCACGGCGGGGACGCGCTGACTGACGCACAGCTCCGCCGCAACGCTGAGGTGCTGGCCTGGGCCCACAAGACCTATGACGTACCGCTTCAGGTGGCTTCCGGGGTCTCCGGGCGTGGCCTGGGTTGGCATGGCATGGGCGGCTCTGCCTGGGGCGGACACACCCAGTGCCCCGGCAGCAAGATCGTTGCCCAGCTTCCGGAGATCGTGAAGCGGGCAAAGGCGCTCGTGGACGACAAGCCCGACCCGGCCCCTTCCGGCAGCACCTACACCGTGAAGGCTGGGGACACCCTGTCCGGCATCGGCAAGGCGCTGGGGATCAAGTGGCAGACCCTTGCCCAGCTCAACGGGCTCAAGGCTCCCTACACGATCAAGCCGGGCCAGAAGCTCAAGACGAAGGCGACCACGCCGGCGAAGCCGAAGTATCAGCCCTTCCCGGGGGTGGCCTTCTTCAAGGGCAGCCCGAACAGCCCGATCGTCACGGCCATGGGTCGCCGGCTCGTGGCTGAGGGGTGCAGCGCCTACAAGTCCGGCCCGGGTCCGAAGTGGTCGGACGCTGACCGTGAGTCCTTCCGGAAGTGGCAGCGAAAGCTAGGCGACTCCGGTTCGAACGCTGACGGTTGGCCGGGCCCGCGTCAGTGGGACGCGCTCAAGATCCCGCACGTCTAACCCAACTCTCTGAGGAGTACACCCATGGATTTCGTCAAGGCTCATGCTGCCCGGCTGTACGCCGTGGTGGTCGCTGTTCTCGCACTGGTGGCGCACTTCGTCCCGGACCTTCCGTCCGTGCTCATCCTGGGCGTGGTCGCTGCCGTGCTCGGTACCGGTGAGGCTGTCCAGCGCCTTGAGGACGGCAAGACCGTAGCCGCGTACACCGGCCAGTACCGCCCGTAGGCAATGCGCTCCCTAGTCCCCCGGTGAGACCACTCACCGAAAGGGGCTGGGGATGACCTATCGACACATCGCACTCATGGGACGGGCCCGCTCAGGCAAGGACACCGTTGCCCGCCGGCTCGTCTCCACCTGGGCGTTCACGCGGGTTGCCTTCGCGGACCCGCTCAAGGACATGGCGCTCAACCTTGACCCCGTGGTCATGTACGAACCCGCCGGGTACGGACCGCTACCCGTCCGCCTGACCGACGTGGTCAAGCGCTGGGGATGGGGGAAGGCGAAGGACCGTTGCCCGGAAGTCCGGCGCACACTTCAGCGCCTAGGCGAAAGCGTCCGCGCCCAGGATGACGTCTACTGGCTGAGCCTCGCTCTCGACAAAGTGGCCGTGGCCGATCGCTGGAACCTTCCGGTGGTCGTGACCGATGTGAGGTACGAGAACGAAGCCCAGGCGCTCAAGTCCCGGGGCTTCACGCTCGTCCGGTTGGTCCGTCCCCAGGGCGCTGAGCGCATGGACGAGAGCACCGCCGGCCACGAGAGCGAGACCGCGCTAGACCACTACCCGGCTGACGTGTCCCTTGCCAACAACGGCACGCTCAACGAGCTGAGTTGCTGGACTGACGCTCTCGTTCAGTACCGGTGACCGACTGCCCCTCACCCCATCGGGTGGGGGGCTTTCGTGCGTTCACGAGCCTACTCACGTGAGTAGGCACGATCGCTGTTTTTTAACTTTCTGAGCGTGTAGTGTCTGAAACGCAGAAACTGAACGCGGGGAAAACGGGGGTGGGTTGAGCCATGAGCGCTGTACGGGTACCGGCTGGATACACGGCTTTCACGATCGGGCGGGGCAAGGTCGTACATGCCGCCCAGGGCTCTGACTTCGTCTCGTTGGCCAACGAGCGCATCACCAACGCAAGGCTTGCGCACACGCCGTATCTCACGTGCTCGAAGTGCAGCAAGGTAGCCGCTCGCATGAACGCCCAAACCCAGGAGGGGAACACCATGGCGAACGCCACCACGGACGCGCCCAGCGCGAACGACCAGATCACGGCGAACATTGAGCGGGTCCGGTCGCTCACTGCCGAAGGCAAGGCGACTGAGGCGAGTGAGCTTGCCGCTGAGACGGAAAAGCTCATCAAGTCCGTGAGCGGTACCGGCTCCGTCAAGGCGAAGAAGGACTTCACGGCCCAGCTCAAGGCGGCAGGCGAAGCCCCGAAGGCGGACGAGCCGAAGAAGGACAAGGGGACCCAGGTCGAGAAGCCGAAGGGCAAGGCGGTGAGCGGCACCGTGGTTCTGGGCCGTGAGGACTGGCACAACAACCCCGACGTGGTGAAGCTCGTTGACCTGGGCACCCAGAAGGCCACTGAGGGTGTGGCAGCGGGCATCGTGCTTCAGGGGGCGGGGCGCACGCTCGCCCAGGTGGTTCATGACATGCGAATGACCATGCCGCACAAGAGCGGGCTTCCTGACCTTCTCGCGATCCAGAAGCCGACGAAGGACGCGGCAGGCGAGATCTACAAGCGCGTTGAAGCCACGCTCAAGGCTGAGGACGTGGACAAGGCGGACGCGCTTCAGGCGTTGCAGAAGAGCGCCAACAACGCTGCCGGTGACGTGCTCGTGACGTACCTCCGGGGTCTGGACGAAGACGAAGAGAAGGGGCTTGCGGAACTGACCGCGCGCTTCCCGACGGCCGCTGAGGCGTACAGCAAGGCGAAGGCGAAGGGGCAGAGCCCGAAGCTCTCGGAGAGCGTCTACACGCTGTACGCGAAGGAGGAAATGACGCTGCCCCGCCGGACCCGCGCGGAGATCGAGACGGAGCGTCGCCGGAACGCGAAGGCGCTTGAAGAGGCGAAGGCGCGCGGTGAGGTCTCCGAGGATGAGCCCAGGCTGACCCCGGCCCAGCGCGTCACGTCGTATCTCGACTCCATGGCCGGGGAGTTGGCGAAGCTTGAGAAGAACGCCGACAAGCTCAGCGCTGCCGAGAAGCGCAAGGCGAAGAAGCGCCTTGCTGAGGTGCTGGCCCTTGCCGACTCCGTGAGCGACATGCTCTGATCCAGCACGCGCACCACCCCGTTGCCCCGTCTGGACACGATCCGGGCGGGGCTTCGTCGTGTCCGCACGCAAGCAATCGGCTCCCTAGAGACGGGGTGAATCACTCACCACCAAAGGGGGGCCCATGGGCCAGATTCGCACCATCACCCGGAGCGGCAGCCGCTTCTACTTTGACCCGGAGACCCCAGAGAAGAAGGTCCCCGGAGTCACGTCCGTGATCTCCATGCTTCCGAAGCCGTTCCTTGCATTCTGGAACGCGAAGATGGTTGCCGAACTGGCGGTTGACTCGCTGCCGTTCGTTCAGCAGATGGCAGAGCGGGACCGTCAGGGCGCAGTTGACTACCTCAAGGGCGCTGCCCGGCGGTACACGAAGCGCCGTGCTGACGTGGGCTCTGACGCGCACGATCTCTTTGAGCGCATGATCCGGGGGGAAGTCCCGGGGCGCGTTCATCCTGACCTTCAGCCGTACCGCCTGAACTTCGCGGAGTTCCTTGAGGCCGTGAACCCGGAGTTGGTCAGGGCCGAAGACGTGGCGTGGTCGGACACATACCAGTACGCCGGCAGCTTTGACGCGATCCTGAACGTCTGGCTGGACGAGAACGGCAAGCCGACCCCGGACCGGTCGGGCGAGCGGCACACCCTGATTGCCGACTGGAAGACGAGCAAGGCGACTTACCCGGACGTGGCGCTTCAGATGAGCGCCTACGCGCACGCTGACCGGATCATTGCCCCGGACGGCACGAGTGAGCCCATGCCCGACTTTGACGGGGCTGCCGTGCTGCACATCACTGACGAGACCTGGGCGCTCAAGCCGGTTCGTATCGACGCTCACGACGTGTTCGCCACGTTCCTTCGTCTGCGCGAGATCTTCGATTGGGACCGGGACGTGTCCAAGACGGTCATTGGCCGCGCGATTGCCCAGGCAACCGCCCAGCTCGTGACCGGCACTCAGCGCCGGGCCAAGTAGCCCCGGCGGTACGTCCAGACAGCCCCCGGTGACTTCGGTTGCCGGGGGCCTTTCTGTGCCCGCGGACGGTAGGCAATCGGCCCCCTAGACCCCGGTTGAAGGGAGACGGAGCGGGTGAGCCACTGAGCCCCGCCCGTCCCCCTGACCACTTCGAACCAGGGGAGAGCGCGCATGGCGCTTCAGATTTTCGCCACCGACCCGGACGCTAAGCCGAAGCCGAAGCCGGAACACGAGTTCACCAACGACTACACCTTTCAGTTCCGGTCCGGCATGGTGGTGAAGAAGAAGCCGGTCTCTCTCGCCAACTGGCGTGTGCTGACCGGAGACCCGACCGTTGCTGACGCGGTTGCCCAGCTCATGGGCGGCAGCGTGGACGAGTGGGACGCGACGAAGGAAATGAACCTTCAGATCCTGACGGACACTCCGTCCGTTGAGATCGTCATTGACGGCAGCAAGGCCGTGGAAGACAAGCTCATTCTCTGGGGCCGGACCGGTCCGGTCCACGAGTGCGACGGAGTGGCCTACCTGTCCCCGGCGGAGCGCAAGGGCGATCCGTGCGGCTGCCCGAAGCTCATGAGTGAGCGCAAGGAAGCGGCCCGGCAGGGGATCGGCCCAGCGCCGGCTATCAACGTGACCTTCCGTCTCGCCCATGATTACGAGCTGGGCAAGGGCAAGCTCATTGCCACGGCGTGGACGCTCGCTGAGGTCATCCACGAAGTCAAGGACGCGCTAGACGCTGTTGAGGGTGAGGCGCTGTGCAGCCTGACCCTTGAGCACGTCAGTTACACCAACAACGCCGGTATCAAGGTGGACTTCCGCAAGCCCGTCATTGAGGTGCTGGGCTCGTACTCCGACGCGATCACCGAAGAGCGCTGACGTGGGCGGCTACCTTCCGGGCTCGTTCCTGAGCGCCCAGGGCGACACCCCGGAGTTCCGGACCCTTCTCCGCGCGCTGCCGGACCCGGCGCTCAAAGAGCCGTTGTGGACGTGGAAGCCGGCGGAGATCAAGCACGTGATCAGCGAGCGTCGCCGGCGCTTCGGCGTGGACGACGAAGAGGGATACGCCTATGGGTAAGCGCGGGACGGTATCCGACTACGCGGGCAACCACCTGTATCCGGGTGACCTGATCACCTACGGCGCTCGTCAGGGCAACCGGGTCAGGTTGGCCGACGCGATCATTTCGAAGGTCACCACGAAGAAGGTGGACGGCATCCTTCGCCCGATGCTTCTCGTTCAGCCGACCGGCACGGAATCCGGCTTCGTGGCGCGCAAGCGCCTTCGCAAGGAATGGATCTCCACCGAACACGCGCGGCTCTGCCTGCCCAACGCGACCGGAGAGCGCGACACCAACGGGTGACAACCACGAAGGGCCGGGCCGTACCGCTGAGGTGCTGTCCGGCCCTTTGGCATGTCCGGCCTACTCACGTGAGTAGGCAGTCAGGGGGAGGAATGGAAACAAGGATCACGAGCCTGAGCGCTCCGCCGCTGGGTGACCTTCGCGGCCTGGGCGACGGAGACACGTTGTGGCTTGAGCCCGGAGTGTGGAGCCGGCGGGACTGGGGCCGGTACGTGGACGCGATAGCTCACGCGGTTTGCCGTGGCGCTGACGCTGGGTGGGCGCGGTAATGGGCTTCTGGCTGATGATGGGCGCGCTTGCGTCCCTGTGGTTCGTGCTGACCGCGTTGGTCGTCTATGCCGTGGTGTGCGCCGTGGACTCCCTTGTCTGCGCGCTCTGGCGGTGGATACGTGGCTAACCCGAACAAGGCCCGGGGGACCGCCTGGGAAAGCGACGTGCGGAACTACATGAACACCGCCCTGGGGCTCGTGAACGAGCTGGGCAAGTTCCTGGATATCTTCTCCGCGCTGAACGTGAAGCGTGCCGCCCAGGAAGGCGCGGCGGACGTGGGGGACGTGCATTGCGCCCCGTTCATCTTGGAATGCAAGGACGTGAAGTCCCCGGCAGTCCCCACGTGGCTGAGGCAAGCGGACGTTGAGGCAGCGAACGCCGGCTTCCCGTACGGGGTGGTGGTGCACAAGGTGCGCCGGGCCAACGTCCGGCGGGGACGAGTGCACTTCGGTTTTGCCACGTGGACGCGGGTGCGTCTCGCCCTGGGCCTCAGTGCCCGGCAGATGCGGGAGCGCTACGCCTTCAACGCGTCCGTGCGCGGGCTGGACTCCGCCCGTTGGTACCTGACCACCGACGTTGAGCGCTTCACCCAGCTCGTTGCCGACATGCGCGCGGGGCTGACGTAGGCAATCGGCTCCCCAGAGAGCGGGTGAAGGAGGTTCACACATGAGATTCAGTGATCTACTCACCCGCTTCACTCAGGTGACCGAAGAGGCGGACGGCGGGTATCTCGCGCTCTGCCCAGGGCACGGCGATTCCCGTCCGTCCCTTCGGGTGTGGCGCGGGGATGACCACAAGGTAAGGCTCACATGCCGTGCGGGCTGCCGAACTGAGGACGTGATCAGGGCGGTTGGGCTCTCGTGGCCTGACCTCTTCAACGCGTCCGGCGACGGGCTGACCGTCCCGAAGGAACGCCCCGGGCTCGTGGGCCCGGCGGAGACTGCCGCTCTCGCTGCCTACGTGGACGAGTCGGCAATGTTGCTTCGCAAGCTGGACGACGAAGCCGCCGTTCGCGCTGCCCACTATGCGGCGGGGCGCTTCGGTCTCGACATGGACGGATGCGCGGACCACGGGCTAGGTGTGGATGACGGAGAGTGCATCACCACCTTCGCTTACCGGTCCCGCTCGTTCCTGGCGTATCCGCGGCTGACTGTGCCGCTCCGGGACTTCGCCGGCGTGGCCCGGGGACTACAGGGACGAGACCTCACCGGGCAGTGTCCTGGGCGTTGGCTCAGTCTCATGAACCCCGAAGGGATGCGCTGGACTCCCTACGGGGTGTTTCGCGGTCAGGGGGGCTACGGGGTCACCATCGTGACCGAAGGGCCCGGGGACGCGCTCACAGCGGTCAGCGTCGGGTATGACGCGGTTGCCGTCAGGGGTGCTTCTCTGGCGGGCAACCCGGACCTGACACGGGAGTTGGCCGAAGGGCTCAAGGGCTCTCAGGTGATCGTTGCCGGCGACCACGACGAAGCCGGGCAGGGGTTCACCGACCGACTCACTAAGGGGCTTGCCGCCCACGGGGTGGAAGTCTTCGCGCTGGACGTGCCCACGGTCGGACACGACCTGACCCGGTGGCGTGAGGATGACCCGGCAGCCTTCCCCACGGCTCTTCACCGCGCTGTGAAGGGGGCTCGTCCGGTCAAGCCCGTGGCCCAGGCACTCGTTGACGGGGCTACCGGCGCGCTCGTCCCGGACAGCGACGAAGCCGCGCGAGCGGTCAGGCTCATGACGGAGTTCGCTGAGCGCTACGGCTCGTCGGACGTGCTCAACGCTCACGCGCTCGTTGCCTTCACCAACGGCAGGATCAAGCACGCCCCGGGCCTGGGCTTCTACATGTGGTCGGGCAAGACATGGGAGCGCAGTGAAACCCGCGTCCGTCAGGCCATCCACCACATGGGCGCTGCCCTCACCGTGGCAGCCGCTGAGCTGAGCGCGGAGCACACGGCGAAGGGCGGGGAGAAGAAGAACGATCCGGGTGAGCGTCTGCGGAAGGTGGCGAAGGGCTTCACGCTCACGCGCAACATTGACTCACTCATCCGCGAGCTTCGCGCCGTGCCGTCCGTCCACGTGGATGCTGCCGAATTCGACGCGCGCCCGGAACTTCTGTCCTTCGCCAACGGGACTGTCGACCTTCGGACCGGGGAACTCCGCGCACACGACAAGAACGACATGCTCACGTACGCGCTGGATATCGACTACCGCCCCGAAGCCGAATGCCCCAGGTGGCTTGCGTTCCTGTTGGAGATCTTCCCGGGCAGCCCTGAGCTTGCCGACTACTTCCGCCGGCTCATCGGTTACGGAATCACGGGCCACGTCAGCGAACAGTGTTTCGTTGTGCTCTGGGGCAAGGGCGCGAACGGTAAGAGCGTCGCGACCGACACCCTGACGCACGTGTTCCGCGCGGTCACGAAGACCACGGGCTTCAGCACCTTTGAGGAGAAGCCCAACGGCGGAATCCCCAACGACATTGCCGCGCTGAGGGCAAGCCGTCTCGTCATGGCGAGCGAAGGCGAGAGCGGCAAGCCCATGTCGGAAGCGATCCTCAAGCGCGCGTCCGGCAAGGACATGATGAGCGCCCGATTCATGCGGCAAGAGTTCTTCGAGTTCAAACCTTCGTTCCTGATCATGCTTGCGACCAACCACAAGCCCCGCTTTCGCGGTCAGGACGAAGGGCTCTGGCGACGGGTCAAGATGCTGCCGTTCAAGCGGTGGTTCGCGCCCGAAGAGCGTGACCCGCACCTTGACCAGAAACTAGCCGCTGAGGCTGAGGGCATTGCCGCCTGGGCGGTCCGTGGCTCCGCTGAGTGGTTCCGCGAAGGGCTCAAGGACCCGGACGTTATCGCTGCCGCCACGAAGGAGTACCGGGAGACGAGCGACGCGCTGAGCGGCTTCTTTCCCGGGGTGCTTGAGCGCTGTGACGACGGATGCGTGATGCCCGGCGGAGACGCGTTCAACGCCTATCTCGATTGGTGCGAAGCCGAGAATCTGCCCGCTAAGGAGCGGTGGACCCGGCGCGCGTTCTTCGGAGCCATGGAAGAGCGCGGAGTCACGCGCAAGAAAACCAACAAGGGCATTGCGCTCGTCGGGGTCCGTCCCGCTCAGGAAGGGCGGCAAGTGAGCGGCCCCGGGATCTTCGCCCAGTAGCCCTATCGCACCCACAACCACATACGCACCCCGAAGAGAGCCTACTCACGTGAGTGGGCTCTCTTTCGTTGTCTAGGGAGAGCCACAGTGCAGACCTACCGTCACAACGTGGCCGGCGACACGGTAACCGTCCACGTCCCCCAGACCCGCGAAGATCTCGCCCAGTTCAGCGCGTGGCTCGTTGAGGCCAACCGGCGCGGACCGGTCGCGCTGGACACGGAGACCACCGGGCTTGATATCTACCGTCCCGGCTACCGACTCCGGACCGTCCAGTTCGGGGACGCGCATACCGCCTGGGTCATCCACTGGGAGCGCGGGGGACTGTTCCACTCCGCCGTTCGCGCTGCCCTTCGTCGCGTCGCCCAGGTGCTCATTCACAACGCGCCCTTTGACTGGCTCGTCCTTGACGCTCACGCGGGCATTGCTCTTGAGAGCCTTGCCCCGCGCACCACGGACACGAAGCTCAAGGCGGGGCTCGTGGACCCGCGGCAGCCCCAGGAAGGCGGCATTGGGACCGGCCTCAAGCCGCTCAGCGCCTTCTACGTGGACCGGACGGCACCGGACACGCAAGGGGACCTGACCCAGGTCTTCCGGAGCCTGGGCCTGACGAAAGCGACCGGGTGGGCCGGTATCGCGCTGGATCACCCGACTTACAACCTGTATGCGGGACTTGACTGCATCCTCACCGCGCGCCTTGATCCCTGCCTGACGGTTGAGCTTGACCGCCTGGGCGTGCGTGACCGGCTCGTTCAGTACGAACACGAGATAGCCCGCATCTGTGCCGTGATGCAACGCGCCGGGATCGTGCTGGATGAGGAGTACGTCTATGGGCTCCAAGACGCGCTGAACGACGAAGAAGCCCGCTTCGTGGACGTTGCCGCCCGATACGGGGTCGAGAACGTCAACTCACCACGCCAGATAGCCGAAGCGCTCATAGGCATGGGCGAGACCCTGACAGAGCGCACAGCGTCCGGCGCGCTCAAGGTGGATAAGGCCGTTCTCTCGTCGCTCGCTGACATGTCGCTTCAGTGGGAGCGGCAGCACATGCGGGCCCCCAATCCCCTTGCCGAAGCGGTCATTCGCAGCAAGAGGGCGGGCAAGTGGCGAAGCGCCTACGCGGACACCTTCCTTGAGACCGTGGATGCCCAGGGGCGCATTCACCCCTTCATCAACTCCATGCAAGCCCGGACCGGTCGCATGTCGATTACGCGGCCGGCGCTTCAGACCCTTCCGTCATCTGACGCGATGATCCGGCGGGCAATGCTGGCCGACCCCGGACACGTCATGATCTCCACCGACTTCGCGGCGGTAGAGCTTCGTGTCCTTGCCGCTCTCGCTGACGTGAAGCGCATGAAGGAAGCCATCCACGCGGGTGAGGACTTGCACGACTTCACCGCGCGCATGGTCTACGGACCCGACTTCACCGCGAAACACCGGAAGATCTCAAAGGGCATCGCCTTCGGCAAGGTCTACGGCGGGGGTCTGGGGACAATCCAGCGGCAGACCGGAGCCCCGGAAGCGGAAGTCAGGGCGGCACTGGCCGCGTATGACCGCGTGTACCCGGAAGTGAAGCGCGCTTCTTCACGGTGGCAGCGCGAAGCGTACGAGACGGGCATGGTCCATATCTCCGCCACGGGTCGCCGGCTTCCGCTGGACCGTGACCGGACGTACGCCGTGGTGAATTACGCGTGCCAGTCCGCCGCGCGGGATTGCCTGGGTCAGGCGCTCTTGAACATGGAAGAGGCCGGTCTACTCGACTACCTGAAGTTGCCGATCCATGACGAAGTCCTGGTGTCCGCCCCGGAGTCGGACGCGAAGGATGTTGCACGCGCGGTGGAACAGTGCATGACCTTCGATCTGTTCGGGGTGCCCATCGACGCAACGGCGGAGATCGGGGGTCGCTCGTGGGGAAGCCTGTACGGCGCTGACTTCTGAGCGCCCGGTCTGCCTACTCACGTGAGTAGGCACGCGCCCTGTCCATACCTCTGAAGTCCCCGCCTTCGTAACGGGCGGATAACGCCCGGGGCGTGTCTCGTGGTCGCTCTCATCCCCCCGGATGAGCCGTGGTCACGTCCCGGAATTCTCCACAACTGTCGTGTGCGGCAAGGGATCTAAGCCCGTGAAAGACACCAACGGTGTTCGCACGGACACCGGCCAACGCAACGACGTACGGCCCTGATCAAGCCCCGTCAAGCACCCCGGACGGGGCTTGATCTGTCGCGCCTCCATTTCGCCTGCAACGGGATTCGTGCGCCCAAAAACGGGTTGTGACCCAGGTCACTTAGCGCGCTCTCGGCTCTCGCCCTTTTCGGGCAATCGGCTCCCCAGACCACGGGTGAGCCGAAGGAGAGCCACCCGTGACAGAGCTTGCCCTTTCTACTGTTCGTGCTGCCCAGAACAAGGACCTTGAGGCAATAACCCAGGTCATCGCAGCAACCGAAGGACGGATATCCGTGCTGGCCCGTAAGGCAGCGCGACGCATGGCGGAGAGCGGTCCGCGCCATGAGGACTACCGCGAAGAGTTCGAACAGATCGGCCGCATTGCCGTCTGGGAAGCGCTGGGCCGTTTTGACGAAGCGGTGACGGCGGACTTCCTGGGATTCGCGTACAGCACCGTTGAGACCACGCTCTTGAACGCCACCCGGGCGGAGCACAATCAAGGCGCGGACCCGGACGCGGCAAAGGTCTTCCTGTCCATGCTGAACATGGCCGACAGTGACCCCTACCTTGCCGAGAAGTTGGCCCAGACGGTCCCGCCTGCCGGTCGCCGGCTGAGCGCGGACCGGGCCCATGCCGCTCGTCTCGCCTATCAGGGAGCGGACAGCCTTGACGTTCCCGCACCGGGAACGACCAGTGACGAGCCGTGGGAGCCGGGCACGTCCACATACGGAGTGCCCGATGACCTGATCACCCCGGACGACGTGTCCCGCGAAGAGCGACGGGTCAAGCACGCCATTGTTAACGGCATCTTGGACACCATGGGCGACGGGCAGGCGTACGTACTCCGCGCCACGTACGGGATAGAGCCCGTGGCCTTCTACGGCAACACGAACGAAGAGGAGCTTGCCGGCGACATGGGGACCACGCCGAAAGCCGTACGGGAAGCCCGGAGCAAGGGGCTGAAGAGCTTCGGCAAGCGCTACATCAAAGTAGGCGCGAAGAGCCCCGACCACGCCGTTGAGCTGACCGCTGCCATGGCGAAGAACCTGACGCGTAAGGGCGCTGCCGCGTAGGCAATCGACTCCCCAGACCCCGGGTGAGACCACCCAGGGAGACAGCCCATGACATGCACCTTCACCACGGCTGACGGCGGAACCGTGGACGTGACCCGGCGCGGGATCGAAGTGGACATGCACCTTCGAGACCCTGCCGGCCGAACGGTGGCGACGGTCGTACTTCCCGCGGACGACGCTTCCGCGCTCGTGGACGAACTGGCGAACGCCTGATGCCCGGACTGACCGGACGAGACCCCTTCACTCAGTACCACCGACAGGAGAGAGACCCCATGCCGCTGAACACCGTTCGCGAGACGAAGGCCACCTTGAGCGGCGACACCGGCCGTGTGCTCGTGTGGCACAACGACAAGGAAACCCGGGCAATCTCGCTCGCTGTACCGGGGGACCGGGCGAAGCTCAGCCCCGCTCAGGCGCGTGAACTGGGACTCTGGCTCATTGAGGCCAGTGAGACCGTGAACAAGCCGGATCACTCGCCGCTCAGGTCCGCCACGCTGCCGACCGCCCCGCGTCCGCGCCCGGCGTACATGCCCCCGTCCCGCTGGTAAGAGGAACGTCCCGGCTCAGCATCGACGTACGGCGCACATGATCACGATGAGTGACGCACAGACTGCCCCCGCTTCGGCGGGGGCTTTTCTGTTTGTCCGTTTCGTGCCGACTAGATAGCCTACGGTCGATGAGTGAACTAACCCATAGGCATATGTCAGTCACGGGGTGTACGTTGGTCGAACGGTTGTGCGAGACGCCGTGAAACCCGTGGGGGGGTCGTGTTGTCCACTGATGAACGAAGGATTGCCACTGTCGAGTTCCGTACCGAGGTCTACGTCTGTGACGCGCCCAGACGCTGGACCTGGAAGCCTGCCGGGGACGACTTTCCCCCCATGCCCGATTACATCTACAGCGCTGCCGAACTGGGCCGTGCTCTGTATGTCTACGCGGCAAGCGTCGCCCGGCTGTTGAAGCCGATCATCACGCCACGGTTCCGACTTCTGGCCGGACGTCTGCCCAGTGGTGTGGTGGTCGGTGCCCATGAGTGGCACAAGTCCACAGAGACAGGGCTCTACATTCCGTCAACGGAACCCTGGGTTGTGTGGGACGAGTTGGACGAGCGCGTGACGCTCGCGGCGTAAGCCCAGACGCGACGAAACCCCGTAGCCCCTGATGACTACGGGGTTTCGTGGCGGGAGCGGTCAGACGGTTCCAAAGTCGCCGGCCACGGTAGCCCGGACGAAGTCGCTGAACGCTGCTGTTGAGAAGGTGAGGACTAGACCGTCTGTGCACTTGGAGTCGCGTACGGGGACCTTCCCGACTGAGACCAAGTCTGTACGGCATTCGATGCATTCGCCCCCGTTGTTTCCGCTATAGCTGGACTTGCGCCACACCGGTTCGGGGGCGGGGGGCGGGTTGTTCATGAGTAGTGATCCTTAATGATGGAGTCGATCACGGGTGCCGACTCGTCCGGGGACAGAGCCAATGCGTTGAGCAGATCATAGGCATCGTTCCCTGACTGGACGTCGTCCGCTTCGGCCAGTAGGTACCCCTTCGGGAAGCCGTCCACGTGGACCACGTCTTTACCTTCGGGGAAGGACAACATCCCGAAGGGGCTTGCCCATCCATGGTGACGCCCCTTGTCCGGAATGATCTGGACCCTGTGGGGGGGAGTCTCCGCAAGATCGCGAAGCCGGGTCAGTTGACCCCGCATGACTTCCTTGTTCCCTACCGTGCGCGTGAGTACCCCAACGTCAAGGATGATCCAGACCTTCGTTGGCGTGTCCCGCGTGAGGATGCGTTGCCGCTCTATCCGGGCTGTCACCAAGTCGTCCAAGTTCGTCGGGCGAGCGGTGCGCAGGACTGCCCGCGCGTACTCCTCCGTCTGAACGAGCCCAGGAACGAGCTGGGGGTTGAACATACGGACCGCAGAAGCGACCCACTCAAGTTCGGCGTACCGGCGGAACCATGGCGGGAAGGCGTAACGAAGAGCAAGCGGCCAGAGCCGCACGAAGCGCCCGTTGGCGTGCGGGAAGATCTGGTCACACGCTTCCGCGAACTCCAGCCCAGGCACCCGGTTTCCCGTCTCAATCTTCGCCACGAGCGACGGGCTGCAACTGACCTTCTTAGCGAACTCCGGCCGCTTCAGGTCCAGTCGTTCCCGCTCTAACTTCACTTCGCTCCCGAAGTGAGCCAACGGCGACGCGTACGGGTCAGACGGGTCAACGTTCTCATCCTCGACAGTCACGCGAACCCCTCAAGATCATTTGGACAGTTGCGTTTGTCCAAGCTGCCCCTCTAGTTCTCTAACGAGCGTAGGGCAACGATCGGAGTACGGAAGGTAGTTGCACCGCCCGACGTGGCGATGACGCGTGAGGAAGCTCCCGATGGCAGCAAGCCCGAACGACAGCCGCACCGAAGCCCGGCAGATTGCCGGGCGGTTGGCTGAAGAGCTGCAAACGGCCTTCATGGCGCGTGGCTTCTACCTGCCGATGCGGGCCGGCGACCCGATAGAGGGACGCGCCTACGTGGCGGTTGAGCCGATCCGGC
>NZ_JBFAYB010000094.1:0-33983 GCF_040681075.1 Streptomyces sp. NPDC051907
CGCCGTAGGCGAGGGAATCGCGGCGGACGCTCACGAGAGAGGTCCGCCGCGACCGAGGCTGCCCATCGACGAGCGCGGCGCCGGCGGGCGTGTGTGCGAGCGCCATCGCCGCAACTCGACGCTGCAGGCGGAGCGCGCGTCCGCTCGAACCCTGCCCTGTTGCGCGCACAGCTCCCCTCGGGCTGTTTCGTTCAACCCTGAACAGCCAAAACGGCGAAGGGGATTCCACTTCTCCGCACCGCGCGCACCGGAAGTGACACTTCGTCACTCCTGACGCGGAAGTCACCTCGCAACGCACCAGCAAACCCTTGCACTCCTCCACTGGAAGCCCGTCGGCCGCGCCAGGAAAGCGGAACGCGAAGCGAGCGCGCCAACTCCCCTGACCCGCCCGGGACATACGGCGACTGGACGCGCGTAGAGCGGCCGAAAGGCGATCTTGCCGGCCCCTGGACCCGGAGCCCAGGATTCCTACCGCACGGCTTGTCAGGACCATGACCGAGACGGCGAACCGCCCGGCTCGCGGTCCCGAACGAGCCGCGCGCTGACGGGCCCGTCCACCCAGCGGGCCCCGGATCCCCCACGGAGGATGTAGTGAACATCAAGCGCTTCTCCCCCCTCGGCGGCGTCTCGAGACGCGCACGGCTCATCGCCGTCGCGTCGGCACTCCTGACCGCCTCCGCGCTTGCCGCGCCCACCGCCGTCGCCGAGACGGGCGCCGGCGCGCGGGCCACCACAGCCCAGCTCGCCGAGGCAGGCGACGCCGTGCTCAAGGCCGATGTGCCCGGCACCGCCTGGTACACGGACAAGGCGACGGGCAAGCTCGTCGTCACCGCGGACTCCACCGTCTCCACCGCCGAGATCGCCAAGATCAAGAAGGCTGCGGGCGCACGCGCCGGCGCCCTGGAGATCGAGCGCACCAACGGCACGTTCAACAAGCTCATCGCGGGCGGACAGGCCATCTACGCGGGCGGCGGACGCTGCTCGCTCGGCTTCAACGTCCGCAGCGGGAGCACGTACTACGCCCTGACCGCGGGCCACTGCACCGAGATCGGCAGCACCTGGTACACCAACTCCGCCAACACCACCGTGCTGGGCTCCACCGCGGGATCGAGCTTCCCGACGAACGACTACGGCATCATCCGCCACGCCAACGCCTCGGCCGCGGACGGCAGGGTCTACCTCTACAACGGCTCGTACCGCGACATCACCGGCGCGGGCAACGCCTCGGTCGGCCAGTCCGTCCAGCGCAGCGGCTCCACCACCGGCCTCCACGGCGGCACCGTCACCGGCCTCAACGCGACCGTCAACTACGGCGGCGGGGACATCGTCTACGGCCTGATCCAGACCAATGTCTGCGCCGAGCCCGGCGACAGCGGAGGCGCCCTCTTCTCCGGGAGCACCGCGCTGGGCCTCACCTCCGGGGGCAGCGGCAACTGCTCCTCCGGCGGCACCACGTTCTTCCAGCCCGTGACCGAGGCGCTCAGCGTCTACGGCGTGAGCGTCTTCTGATCCGCCGGGCATCCACCCCGTATCCGCCTCTCACCGATCTCTGGTCTATCTCTGATCCACGTCTGATCGACCCCTGATCGACCTCTGATCTCGTTCCGGGCGACGCTCGACGCGCTCGTCAGGCCGGCGGCCCGCCCCCAGGGGCGGGCCGCCGCGCCGGGTGCGGGCGCGCGGAGCCCGCCGTACGGTGGAGACGACAGACAGCAGCGACCTCTCGTACGCACGGTGGGAGCCCTCGATGGCCGGTGAGATCTCCTTCTTCGAGCTGGGCGTCGGCGACGCCGAGAAGGCCCGTGTCTTCTACGGCGGTCTCTTCGACTGGGCCTTCGAACCCGGGCCGAGCGGGGGCGGCGGGTTCGCCGTCCAGACGCCCAACGTCCCCGGCGGAGTGCACGGCGGCGACCCCGGCGCCGGCCCGTACGTATTCTTCCGGGTAGCGAACCTGAAGAGCGCGCTCGAGCGCGTCCGCGAGCTGGGCGGCACGGTCGACGACTTCGAGGTCGGCGACGACGACGAGACGGCCGCCGCGTTCGGCCGCTTCAAGTTCTGCCACGACGACCAGGGCTCGCCGTTCGGCCTGCACGAACCGCCCCCGGCGGCGTGACCTCGCACGTCGTGACGTCGGCCTTGACGACCCCTTGTGGTCGTGAAGGCCGACGATGTGTGGTGGGGAGGGCGCCTGGCGGGAGGACGCCTGGCAGGCCACGGCTACGCGACGGGAAGTTCCTGACATGACGAGCAAGTTCACCGAGCTGGCGATCGACTGTGCCGATCCCCGCGGTCTCGCCCTGTTCTGGTGCTCGGTCCTTGGCTACGAGGTGCAAGCCGACGACGACGGAATCGTCGTCATCGGCTCGCCTCTGGTGCCCGAGGGCAAGAACCACCGCGGCCCAGTGCCGCCGACGCTGACGTTCGCGCAGGTACCCGAAGGCAAGACCGTCAAGAACAGGCTCCACATCGACGTCAACCCGACCGACCGGGAGCAGGACGAAGAGGTCCGTCGCCTGCTCGACCTCGGTGCTCGGCACGCCGACGTCGGCCAGGGAGACGAGGACAGCTGGGTCACGCTTGCCGACCCAGAGGGGAACGAGTTCTGCGTCCTCGCGGACCGCCGCCCGTAACCGCAGGCCGCACACCGCGTAGACCGCGACGCCTGACTCCCGCGCCCCGGGTGCTCGTCAGGCGGTTCACAGACCGGCGCGGGAGAACGTCACATGGGTGACTCCGCTGGGCGTGGAGACGGTCTCGACCTCGTAGTCCTTCTCGAGGCCCTCCAGCCCGTCCCACAGGCGTACGCCTCGGCCGAGCAGGATCGGGACCACCACGATGTGCATATGGTCGACGAGCCCGGCAGCGAGGAAGTCGCGGATCATGGTGGGACCCCCGCCGAGGCGTACGTCCTGGCCGCCCGCGGCCTCGCGGGCCGTCGCGAGCGCCTCGGCAGGCGAAGCGTCGATGAAGTGGAACGTCGTGCCGCCCTCCATCTCGATCGACGGGCGCGGGCGATGGGTGAGGACGAAGACCGGTGTGTGGAACGGCGGGTTGGGACCCCACCAGCCCTTCCACTCCGGCTCGTCGTGCCATCCGGGGTAGCCGAACTTTCCGGCGCCCATGATCTCGGCGCCGATCCCGGGAGCGAACAGCCGCAGGAGCGCGTCGTCGACGCCGCTCGTGCCGCCGGGCTGGCGCAGCATCGCGCGGCCCCACCGGGTGGCGAACACCCATTCGTGCAGCCGTTCGCCGGCGTGGCCGAACGGCGCCTCGAGACTCAGGCCTTCGCCGGTGGCGAAGCCGTCGAGCGAGACGGAGACGTGCTGGACGCGGGCGAGCGACATGGTCGGCGTTCCCTTCCCTCGGCTGGTCGAGCTTCGTCGGACCAGCTCGGTCATG
Organism: Streptomyces sp. NPDC051907; assembly: GCF_040681075.1. Classification (NCBI taxonomy): domain Bacteria; kingdom Bacillati; phylum Actinomycetota; class Actinomycetes; order Kitasatosporales; family Streptomycetaceae; genus Streptomyces; species Streptomyces sp. NPDC051907. The sequence goes on from NZ_JBFAYB010000094.1 coordinate 3,400, forward strand.
AGGCGAAGGTAGCGGCCGCCATGCCCTGGAGAAGCGAGGCACGAGCGCCTACAGCACAGACGTCGGATCACCGGCAGGCTCGTCCTGGGAGCGGGGCCGCGCGACCGCCCGGAGTCCGTCAGCGGGCGACTGCAATTTGCCTCGCCGGACGGTCGGACCGCAGCCGGGCGCGGCACTGCACGCGCGCCCGGGCCGCCGTCCTACGCCGTGCCCTTGCCCGGCGTCGCGTCCGCCCCCGTGCCGGGGTCCGTGCCCGACTCCGTGCCCGGAGTCTCGGCCGCGGCCGGATCCAGGATGCGGTTGAGGAAGTCGCGGGTCCGCTCGTGCTGGGGGTCGCCGACCACCTGGGCCGCCGGGCCCTGCTCGACGATCACTCCGCCGTCCATGAACACGACCCGGTCGGCGACCTCCCGGGCGAAGCTCATCTCATGGGTGACGACCATCATCGTCATGCCCTCGGCGGCCAGCTGCCGCATCACCGCGAGCACTTCGCCGACCAGTTCGGGGTCGAGCGCGGAGGTCGGCTCGTCGAAGAGCATCACCTCGGGACCCATGGACAGCGCCCGGGCGATGGCCACCCGCTGCTGCTGCCCGCCGGAGAGCTGCGCGGGGTAGGCGTCCGCCTTCTCGGACAGCCCCACCCGGGCCAGGTTCTCCCCGGCGACGGCCGCCGCCTCGGCCTTGCCCCGGCGCAGCACACGGCGCTGGGGCAGGGTCAGGTTCTCGGTCACGCTCACATGGGGGAAGAGGTTGAACTGCTGGAAGACCATGCCGATCCGGCGGCGCACGGCGTCGATGTCGACGTCCAGGTCGGTGACCTCGGTGCCGCCGACGTAGACCTGCCCTTCGGTGGGCTCCTCCAGCAGGTTCACACAGCGCAGCAGGGTCGACTTGCCCGAGCCGGAGGGGCCGATGACGCAGACCACCTCGCCCCTGGCGATCTCCAAGTCGATGCCGCGCAGCACCTCGTTGTCGCCGAAGGACTTGTGCAGCCCCCGGATCTCGATCTCCGGTCCGTGCGCCGCGGCGCCTGTCTCGTCCGCAGTCCGCGTCTTGCGTGGCATCTCGTCCGTCCTCACTTCGCCTTGTCCGCGCGGGCTTCGAGACGGCGCACGACGAAGCTCAGCGGCACCGTCACGAGCAGATAGCAGAGCCCGGCGACGAGGATGGGGGTGGAGTTGGCGGTCTGGCTGGCCAGATCCCTGCCGAACTTGGTCAGCTCGCGCTCGTCGAGGGTGACCCCGAGGAACAGCACCAGCGAGGAGTCCTTGAACAGCAGCACCAGTTCGTTGGTGAGCGGCGGGATGACGATCCGGAACGCCTGCGGGATGATCACCGACACCATCGCCCGGGCGTGCGAGAAGCCCAGCGAGCGAGCGGCCTCCATCTGCCCCTTGGGCACGGCCTGGATGCCGGCCCTGATGGTCTCGGCCATATAGGCCGCGGCGACCAGGCCGAGGCCGAGCGCGACCTTGCCGTAGGTGCCGCCGGGGATCTCCGTGCCCGGGAAGGCGAGCGGAACCGCGACGCCGACGAAGATGAAGATCAGCAGGGCGGGCAGACCGCGGAAGATCTCGATGTAGACGCTCGCCACCCAGCGGTAGGGGGCGACCGACGACAGCCGCATCAGCGCGACGATCAGGCCCAGGACCAGGCCGAAGAGGAACCCGGACAGGGTGTACACCACGGTGTTGCGCAGCGCGATGGTGATGATGTCCGGGAAGAGCTCTTGGGCGAGGTCCTTCTGCGCGAACTGGGTCTGCAGCCTGCCCCAGTCGGCGGAGACGCCGATCAGGACCAGCACGGCGGCGAACAGCGCGTACTGAACGCCCTGCGAGACCCGCCGCCGCTGCCGCTTGGTCAGCCGAGAAGTCACGAGCCGGCCTTGGGCAGCGGGCCGATCCACTGCTTGTACAGCTTGTCGTACGTGCCGTCGGCGCGCGCGTCCTTGATCGCCTTGTCGATCGCGGCGCGCAGCTTGTCGTTGCCCTTCTTCACCGAGAAGCCGTACTGCTCGCCGGTCTCGATGTTCTCGCCGAGCACGAACTCGGCGGCGTTGGCCTTGTCCTTGAGCCAGCCCTGGACGACCGGGTAGTCGATGACGACGGCGTCGACCTGGCCGGTGCGCAGACCGTTGAGGACGGCGTCGGAGCTCTCGAAGGCGACCGGGTCGAAGCCCTGCGACTTCGCGTAGCTCTCGCCGGTGGTCTCCGCCTGCGCGCCCAGCTTCTTCTTCTGCGCCTTGACGTCCGCCAGCGTCTTCACGCCGCTCTTCTTGGTCGCCAGAAGCGCCTGGGTGGCGTCGAAGTACGGGACGGAGAAGTCGACGTTCTTCTTCCGGTCGTCCGTGATGGTCATGCCGGCGGCGGCCAAGTCGCACTCGCCGGAGTTGAGGAAGGCGCCGGTCTTGAAGTTCTCGAACGGGGTGTCCAGGATCTTCTGCTCGACCTTGAGGTTCTTCGCCACCAGGTCGACCAGGGCCACGTCGAAGCCGACGACCTTGCCGTCCTGCTCGACCTGGAACGGCGGATAGGGCAGGTGGGTGCAGGTGGTCAGCTTGCCCTTCTCGACCACGGGCACGCCGCCCGCGGCCTCGCCGGGCCCTTCGTCGCCGGAGGAGCAACCGACGGCGAGGAACATTCCGGCTGCCACGGCGCCGGCGGTGGCGCGGGCGCGGATGCCAGTGCGGTGGGACCGGGGTCCGCTGGCCGTCCAGAACACGGTTGACCTCCATGGGGTACGAGGCGGACGAGCGGCACGTCGCCGCCGTCCGTCGAGATCGTAAGCCAGTGTGGTCCTGGCGTGACGGAGCTGTCCACCAGGAGAAACAGACCTGTCCACGGGCAGAAACGCGCCCGCAACGCGCCCGCCGGGGCGCCCTGCGCGAGGGTCGCCTAGTGTGGGCCGCGCTGGAGGTGTCGGGGCGGGGCGGCGAACGGGGGGAGTCTGGTGCGTCAGCGCGTACGGCTCCTGCTCTCGGCGGCCCTGCCGTCGGTGCTGTTCGGCGTGTGGGCCACCTTCCTCGTCCTCGTCGGCGCCGCGCCGGCCGCCGCCGGCGCCTCCGTCGCCACCGCGCCCAGCGCTTCCGTCCGCGTCGACGCTCCGCAGCGCTCCGCGCAGCCGCGGACCGAGGTACGGCGTGCCACGGCCGCCGCTCAGATCGTCGCCACCGACGGCGCCGTGAGCCCGCCGACCGAGCTCCCCGCGCTGCCCGGCCCGGTGCCGCCCCGCGCCCCGTGGCCCGTGCACGGCGGCGATGCTGCGCAGCCGCGCCAGGAGCGGGCGCCGCCCTGCGACGCGTACGACCCCCGTCACACCCGCGCACCGCCCTCCACACAGCACAGCTGACGTCTCCCGGCGCCTCGCCGCGCCCTGGCCGACCGGCCGGTGCGGCCCGCGCCCTGCTGCCCTTACGTCCCTGTGTCCGCAGGCGCCCCGCGCCTGCGCGCTCTCCGTGGAGCTCTCATGTCTTGTCGTGCCACGGTCTGGCGTGCGCTGATCGCGCTCGCCGTCCTCGCCGTGTCCCTGTTCTTCGCCCTGACCACCCCTGCCCGCCTCGGACTTGATCTGCGGGGCGGCACCCGAATCGTTCTGGAGGCCCAGGACTCCCCCACCGTCCGCGCCGACTCTGCCGCCGCCGACCGTGCGATGGAGGTGCTGCGCCAGCGCGTCGACGCGCTCGGCGTCGCCGAGCCGTCGCTCGCCCGCTCCGGGGAGAAGCGCATCGTCGTCGAGCTGCCCGGCGTCCAGGACCCGCGCAAGGCCGCCGAGGCCATCGGCCGTACCGCGCAGCTCACCTTCCATCCCGTGCTCGGCGCGGCGAGCGGGCCTGGCAGCCGCCCGGCGGCGGACGGCTCGCGGGTCCTGGCGGATCCCGACGCGCCGGGCCGTTTTCTGCGGCTGGGCCCGCCCGCGCTGACCGGCGAGGGCGTCAAGGACGCCGACGCGGCGCTCGACGCCCAGAGCGGGCGGGGCTGGGGCGTCGACCTCTCCTTCCACGGCGACGCCGCGAAGCAGTGGGCCCGGGTGACCGGGGACGCCGCGTGCGCGGAGCCCGCGGATCCGGCCCGCCGGGTGGCGATCGTCCTGGACGGCCGGATCGTCTCCGCGCCCGGCATGCAGCAGTCGGTGGCCTGCAAGGCGGGCATCGCCGGCGGTTCGGCGCAGATCAGCGGCGGGTTCGCTGCGGAGGAGGCGCGCGAGCTCGCGGCGCTGGTCAAGGGCGGCGCCCTGCCGGTCCCGGTGACGGCCGTCGAGCAGAGCACGGTAGGACCGAGCCTGGGCGCCGACGCGATCAGGGCCAGCGCGCAGGCCGCGGTGATCGGGCTGGTGTGCACCGGGGTGTTCATCGTCGTCGTGTACCGGCTGCTCGGGGCGCTGGCGACGCTCGCGCTCGCGCTGTACGGACTGATCTCCTACGCCGCCGTGGTCGCGCTCGGGGCGACGCTGACGCTGCCGGGGCTGGCCGGATTCGTCCTCGCGATCGGCATCGCGGTGGACGCGAACGTGCTGGTCTTCGAGCGGGCCAGGGAGGAGTACGCGCGATCGGCGTGGGGCTCGCCGGATGCGCGGCGGCCACAGAGGGAGGGGTCTCCGGACGCACGGACTCTGGCGGAGGGGGCTCCGGACGCGCTGCGCCCGCAGGCGAAGGGGGCACCGGACGCAGGGGCGCTGGCGGAGGGGTCGCCGGAGGCGCGCCGTCGGCGACTGAAGGGCGCGCCGGATCTGCGGCGTCCGCTGCGGACCGGATTCGCCAAGGCGTGGAGCGCGGTCGCCGACTCGAACGTCACCACGCTGCTCGCCGCCGGGCTGCTGTTCGTCTTCGCGACCGGCCCGGTGAAGGGCTTCGGCGTGACGCTCGCCATCGGCGTCCTCGCCTCCATGGTCTCGGCGATGGTCATCACCCGGCTGCTCGCGGAGTGGGCGGTGCGGCTCGGCGCGGTGCGTCGGCGTCCCGCGTGGACCGGGCTGGCCACGGTGGGCCGGCTGCGGACCCGTCTGGAGCGCCGCAGGCCGCAGCTCATGCGGCACCGGCGGCGCTGGCTCGGGATCTGCGGCGGACTGCTGCTGCTCGCGATCGGCGGGATCGGGGTGCGGGGAGTGGAGTTCGGCGTGGAGTTCACCGGAGGCCGGGTGGTGCAGTACGCCGCCGAGCGGCCGGTGGACGCCGACGCGGCGCGCGAGGCGGTCGCCGACGCGGGCTTCCCGCGGGCCGTGGTCCAGACGACGGGCGAGAAGGGCGTCACCGTGCGGACGGGCGAGCTGACCAACGACCAGCAGGAGCGCATTCGCGCGAGCCTGGGCGAGGTCGCGGGGAAGGTCGCTGTGGAGCGCGACGAGCTGATCGGCCCGAGCCTCGGCAGCGAGCTGCGCACGCACGCCCTGATCGCGCTGGGCGTGGCCGTCGCCGCTCAACTCCTCTATCTCACGGTCCGGTTCCGCTGGACCTTCGCGACGGCGGCGGTCGCGGCGATGGCCCAGGACGTCGTTCTGGTGATCGGCCTGTTCGCCTGGCTGGGCAAGCCGGTGGACAGCGTCTTCCTCGCCGCGCTGCTGACGGTCGTCGGGTACTCCGTCAACGACACCGTCGTCGTGCTCGACCGGCTGCGGGAGCTGCGGGGCGCGCGCCGGAAGGCGCCCTGGCCGGAGCTGGCGGATCTGGCCGTCGCGCAGACGCTGCCGCGGACGGTGAACACGGGGATGGGCGCGCTGTTCGTGCTGGCGGCGCTGGCCGTGCTGGGCGGCGACTCGCTCGCCGACTTCTCGATCGCCTTGCTGGCGGGGGTCGTCGTGGGCATGGCGTCGACGGTCTTCACGGCGATGCCGCTGGCTGTGATCCTCCAGGCCCGCCACCCGGAGCCGCAGCGTCCGGAGATCGCTCGCACCCGGTCGAAGACCCGAGAGGGTTCGGGCGCGGTGGTGTAGGAGACGACGACGTAGCAGAGCGGTGGAGTAGGAGTCGTACGACGGTCGTCGCGGGCCGCTGGTACGAGGACGACGACGGCCGGGTGCGCGCTGTTACGGCGGACTCGGCCGTCGCCGTATCCCGGCTCGGTGTCACGCGCGGGCCAGGGCCTCCACGGCCGCCGTCGCGAACGCGTGGTCCTGGTCCGGCGCCCCGCCGCCCACGCCGATCGCGCCGACGAGACGGCCGTCCCGGTGGACGGGGACGCCGCCGGCGATGAAGAGCAGCGGCCTGTCGAGCGCGGTGGGCAGAGTGTGGAAGAGGCCGCCGGGCTGGACGGCGTCGACCAGGTCGGCGGTCGGGGCGTCGAGCTGGAGAGCGGTGTAGGCCTTGCGGGTGCTGGTCTCGCCGGCGATGAGCACGGCCCGGTCGTCCCGGCGGAACGCCAGCAGGTGGCCGCCCGCGTCGAGGACGGTGACGGCGACGGTCGCTCCGGCCGCCTCGGCGGCGCGGCGGGCGGAGTCCACGAGCGCTTCCGCGTCCTGGATGGTCAGCGGGGCGAGGGCGGGGGCGGGGGCGGTGGTCATGGGGGGCTCCTTGCTTCGGTCCGGGCGGCACCGGGCGACGATTACAAGCGTCCACAATAATTGCAGACGCTTTTACTTGCAAACGACGACTACCTTCCCCCTTCCACGCCCCTCACGCCCGTACAGCTGCGTCGACCCCCAGGCCGGCAAGTGCCTCGACGCCACCGGCAACAGCTCGGCCAACGGAACCCGGCTGCAGATCTGGACCTGCACGGGAGCGGCCAACCAGAAGCGGACGGCAACCGGCCGATGAAAAGACGCTTCGGCGACGGAAGGGGCTAGGCCGCCGCTTCCTTGAGCGCGTCGAGCAGGCTGCGCAGCGCGGGCTGCGGCAGCGAGGTCTCGCGGACGGCCGCGTAGATCCCTCTGTTCGGCTCGGGGTTGCGGACCTTGCGCACCACGATGGAGGGGTGGCGGTTGCCCAGCCCGATGGCCGGCATCAGGCTGATGCCGAGGCCTGCGGCGACGAAGCCCTGAGCCGTGGCGTAGTCCTCGCTCTCGACGACGAAGTCGGGGGTGAAGCCGGCGGAGGCGCAGGCGTCGAGCACGATCTGGTGGCAGGGGCCCTCGGGCCACTCGTTGCCGACCCAGGGCTCGTCGGCGAGGTCGGCGAGGTCGAGCACGCGCTGCGCGGCGAGCCGGTGGCCCTTGGGGAGCACCGCGCGGTACGGGTCGTCGAGCAGGTGCACCAGGCGGATCTCTTCGCGCGGCCGGTCCTGCCGTTGGTCTCGGCGCTGGACCACGACGGCGAGGTCCGCCCGGCCCTTGCGCACCTCCGGCAGGGGGTCGTCGGGGTCGATCAGCCTCAGGTCGACCTGGACGCCGGGGTGTTCACGGCGCAGCCGGGCCACGGCGGGCGCGACGAGGGTCGCGCCGGCCGTGGCGAAGTAGCGGACGGAGAGCCGTCCCGTGCGCCCCTCTCGCAGATCGGCCAGGGCCGTCTCCGCCTCCGCGAGGTTCTTGCTGATGACGGCGGCGTGCTCGGTGAGCAGCCGCCCGGCCGCGGTGGGCTGCACTCCCCGTCCGACCCGTTCCAGCAGCGCCGTCCCGGCCTGCTTCTCCAGGGCCGCCACCTGCTGGCTGACGGCGGACGGCGTGTAGCCGAGGTTCGCCGCCGCCGCGGTGACCGAGCCGCTGGTGACCACCGCCCTGAGGACCTGCATTCTGCGCACATCGAGCATGTAGCAGAGGTTAACGGTACCTGCACCACTTTTCACTAGTCATACCAAGTCAACTGCGGCACGGTGGTCGTCGAGACGGTTGGCGAGGGAGGCAGAACGTGGTGAGCGGCGGTCGTGGAACGTTGGTGCGTATGGGCGTGCTCGCCCTGCTGTGGGGCTCGGGCTTCCTCTGGATCGAACTGGCCCTCGACAACGGCCTGTCGCCCGTTCTGATCACCGTCACGCGCTGCGCGCTCGGCGCGCTCGTACTGGTCGGGCTCTGCCTCTCGGCCGGGCAGCGCCTCCCCCGGGACCGCGCGACATGGGGCCGTCTGATCGTGGCCGCGTTCTTCTGCAACGTGCTGCCGTTCGCCCTCTTCAGCGTCGGCCAGCAGAGCGTGGACTCGGGAGTGGCCGGGGTGCTGAACGCGACGACTCCCCTGTGGTCCCTGCTGATCGGCATCGCCGTCGGCACGGAGCGCTCGATCCACCCCGTGCGTCTGGGCGGTCTGCTCCTCGGCTTCACGGGCACGCTGCTGATCTTCGCTCCCTGGCAGCAGGCAGGACTCGCCAGCTGGGGCGCGCTCGCCATCGTGGCGGCGGCGGCGAGCTACGCCGTCGCCTTCGCGTACATGGCCAGGAAACTCACCGGCAGAGGCGCCGCGCCCATGGCCCTCTCGGCGTCCCAGCTGCTCACCGCCACCGGTTTGAGCATGCTGGCCCTGCCCGCGGGCGGCGTGGAGTCCGCGGACGTCCAGCCGGTCGGGGTGATCGCGGTGGTCGTCCTGGGGATCTTCGGAACCGGGTTCACCTTCGCGCTCAACTACCGGCTCATCGCGGACGAGGGGCCGACGAACGCCGCCGCCGTCGGCTATCTGCTGCCGGTCGTCTCCATCACGCTGGGGGCGATCGTGCTGGACGAGGAGGTCACCGTGCGGATCGTCGCCGGGATGGCGATCGTGCTCGCGGGAGTGGGGATGACCCAGTGGCGCAAGGGCGCGCCGAAGCCGGCGGCCGGGGGCGCGCGGGCGGCGACAGGGGCGCCGGTCGGGGACGCGGTGGTCGCGTCTTCGAAGGGGTGACGCGCGGCAGGTCGAGGCGGCCCGGCCGGGATCGGGTGCGGCCTCGGCGGCTACGTCGGCTGTGGCGTCGGCTAGGGCGTCGGCGTCGGTTGTGGCGTCGGCTGCGGACTGGCGTCCGATCAGTGCGGGGAGATCCCGGCCGCGGAATCGGCCAGCGCGTCGAGCACCGGCCGGATCAGCGGATGCGTCTCGGCTCCGCGGCGTACGGCGGCGAACACCCTGCGCGTCGCGGCCGGCCCCGCCACGGGGCGTACGACCGCGTCCTTCAGCTCCATCCCGCGCAGGGCCGAACGGGGTACGAGGGCGACGCCCGCGCCCGCGCCCGCCAGGGCGACGACCGCGCGGAAGTCGTCGGAGGAGTGCACCAGGCGCGGCTGGAACCCGGCCAGCTCGCAGGCGAGCAGCACCATGTCGTGGCAGGGGTTGCCGGGGTACGGGCCGATCCAGTCGTCGGCCCTGAGCTCGGCGAGCTCGACGCGCTCGCTCCGCACGAGCGGGTGGCCGGTGTGCAGCACGGCGTCGAACGGCTCCGCGTACAGCGGCACACGCGCCAGCCGGATGTCGTCCTCGCGCGGCGCGCCCCGGTACTCGACCGCGACGGCCAGATCCGCCTCGCCGTCCAGGACGAGGGGCAGGCTCTCGTCGCCCTCGGCGTCCCGTACGCGCAGCCGGATGTCGGGGTGCTCCACGGCGAGGCGCACCGTGGCGGGGGCGACGACCTCGGCGATCCCGGTCGCGAAGGCGGCGACGCTGACCTCGCCCGACGCGCCGCCCGCGTAGGCCGCCAGCTCCGCCTCGGCCCGCTCCAGCTGGGCGAGGACGGCATGGGTGTGGGCGAGGAGTATCTCCCCGGCGGCCGTCAGCCGGACCCCCTTCCCGCTGCGGATCAGCAGAGCGTGGCCGGTCTCCTGCTCGAGCGCGTTGAGCTGCTGGGAGACGGCAGAGGGGGTCAGGTACAGCGCGGAGGCCGCGGCGGTCACCGTCCGGTGGTCCGCCACGGCCCGCAGGATGCGCAGCCGCCGGGGGTCGATCACCCGGCCATTGTCGCTCGTGCGTCGACGAAGGCCGCCACCGCCCGCTCCACGTCCTCGGTGGAGTGCGCCGCCGAGAGCTGGACGCGGATGCGGGCCTTGCCCAGCGGGACGACGGGGTACGAGAAGCCGATCACGTACACCCCGCGCTCCAGCAGCAGGTCGGCCATCTTGCCGGCCTCCGCGGCGTCGCCGATCATGACGGGCGCGATCGCGTGGTCGCCGGGCAGGATCTCGAAGCCGGCCTCGGTCATCTTGGTACGGAAGAGCGCGGTGTTCGCGGCGAGCTTCTCGCGCAGGTCGCCGGCCGACTCCAGCAGGTCCAGGACCTTGAGCGAGGCGGCGGCGATCACGGGGGCGAGCGAGTTCGAGAAGAGGTACGGGCGGGAGCGCTGGCGCAGCAGGGCGACGATCTCCGCGCGGGCCGCGACATAGCCGCCGGACGCGCCGCCCAGGGCCTTGCCGAGGGTGCCGGTGATGATGTCGACGCGGTCCATCACGCCGTGCAGCTCGGGGGTGCCGCGGCCGCCGGGGCCGACGAAGCCGACGGCGTGCGAGTCGTCGACCATGACCATGGCGTCGTAGCGGTCGGCGAGGTCGCAGATCTCCCGCAGCGGGGCGACGTAGCCGTCCATGGAGAAGACGCCGTCGGTGACGATCAGACGGCGGCGGGCGCCGCCCTCGACGGCCTCCTTGAGCTGCTGCTCGAGGTCGGCGAGGTCCCGGTTGGCGTAGCGGTGGCGGCGGGCCTTGGACAGGCGGATGCCGTCGATGATGGAGGCGTGGTTCAGGGCGTCGGAGATGACCGCGTCCTCGGGGCCGAGGAGGGTCTCGAAGACGCCGCCGTTGGCGTCGAAGCAGGAGGAGTAGAGGATCGTGTCCTCCTGGCCGAGGAAGGCCGACAGACGCGCCTCGAGCTCCTTGTGGACGTCCTGGGTGCCGCAGATGAAGCGCACGGATGCCATGCCGTAGCCCCAGCGGTCCAGCGCGTCCTTCGCGGCCGCGACGACCTCGGGGTGGTCGGCGAGGCCGAGGTAGTTGTTGGCGCAGAAGTTGAGCACGTCTCCGGGGGCGCCGCCGGCCGTGACGGCGACGGAGGCGCTCTGCGGGGTGCCGATGACCCGCTCGGGCTTGAAGAGGCCCGCGGCGCGGATCTCGTCGAGGGTGGCGCGCAGCTCGTCGCGGACGGACGCGTACATGAAGGGCTCCTTGCGAAGGAAGAGTGTGCGGAACGGTCCGGTGGTCGTCTCGGCCCACAGGCTCGGGCCGGTCGGGCGGCCCCGCCGTCCGTCCCTCCGTCCCGGTGGGCCTGGCCTCGGGCCTGGCCTCTGTCCGGCTTCTGGCGAGGCCCGTGGCGCTTGGGCCCTGCGTCGGCCGGACGGGCCGGGCGGATCAGACGGATCGGGGCGGTCAGACGGATCGGAGCAGCTCAGGGGGCAGACGGTCAGACGGTCGGGAGATCAGTCGGTTCGGCGGTCAGGCGGTCAGGCGGTCAGGCGGTCAGGCGGTCCAGTCGAGGATGATCTTGCCGCTGCGGGCGGTCGCCGCCTCGTCGAAGGCGGCGTCGAAGTCCTGGTACCCGTACGAGCCCGTGATCACCGGGCTGAGGTCGAGGCCGCCCTCGAGCAGGACGGTCATCGCGTACCACGTCTCGAACATCTCGCGGCCGTAGATGCCCTTGATCGTGATCATCGACGTGACGATCTTCGACCAGTCGACGGCGAACTCCTGGGAGGGCAGACCCAGCATCGCGATGCGTCCGCCGTGGGTCATGTTGTCGACCATGTCGCGCATGGCCTCGGGGCGGCCGGACATCTCCAGGCCGATGTCGAAGCCCTCCTTCAGCCCCAGCTGGCGCTGCGCCTCGGCGATGTCGCTCTTGGCGACGTTCAGGGCGAGGGTCGCGCCGGCCTTGCGGGCGATCTGCAGCCGGGACTCGCTCACATCGGTGATCACGACATTGCGCGCGCCGGCGTGGCGGGCGACGGCCGCGGCCATGATCCCGATCGGGCCTGCGCCGGTGATCAGCACGTCCTCGCCGACGAGCGGGAAGGAGAGAGCGGTGTGCACGGCGTTGCCGAAGGGGTCGAAGATCGCGGCGATGTCCAGGTCGACCTGAGTGCGGTGCACCCACACATTGGACGCGGGCAGCGCGACGTACTCCGCGAAGGCGCCGTCGCGTCCCACGCCCAGGCCGACGGTGCTGCGGCAGAGGTGGCGGCGGCCGGCGAGACAGTTGCGGCACTTGCCGCACACCAGGTGGCCCTCGCCGCTGACGATGTCGCCGACCGCGATGTCCTGGACGTCCGCGCCGACGGCGGCGACCTCGCCGACGAACTCATGGCCGAGGATCCGGGGCGTGGTGACCGCCTGCTGGGCCCAGCCGTCCCAGGACCTGATGTGCAGGTCGGTGCCGCAGATGCCGGTGCGCAGCACCTTGATCAGCACGTCGCCGGGGCCTGTCTCCGGCTCCGGGACGTCCGTGAGCCACAGCCCGGGCTCTGCGTGCTGCTTGACAAGTGCCTTCATCTCGACCGCTCCAGGCGTGGGGGCAGGGCTGACCAGGGACGCTGAGACAACTGTGAACGACTGGGGCAGCCGCGACCACTGTGACAGATCCGGTCGGTGGACCCGCACCAATCTGCCCAGAAGGGACTCATGAGTCCATCGAGGTTTTCTTAAGCGGGGCAACAGCGGAGCTTCATACACGTGATCAAGGGGCTCCTGAGGCCCCGGGAGCGGTGGCCCATGGGACTCCTGGGACCTCTGGGGTACCGCCCCGTGCCGAGGACGAGCCCCTCGGCGCCGGGGGTTTTCGGGGCACCCGCGGACGCACCCGGCTCAGTCGATCCGCCGCGCGCTGCGGGCATGGCCCGGCGCCCCGCCCGACTGGCGCGGCACCCGCGCTTCGCCGAGCCTGGACACGCGGCCCGCCGCAAGGTCCGGGCGCGCCTCGGACAGCGCGCTGAGCCGCTCGCGCAGCCCCTGGTTCTCGATGTACATCTCGGCGAGCGCTCTGACCTTCGTACGCACCACCCACGGGTCCACCGGCTTGACCAGGAAGTCGGAGACGCCGAGGTCGTACGCGCGGGCGGCCAGATCGTCGTCGCGCCCCAGGCCGGTCATCAGCACGACGGGCAGACTCCGGGTGTGGTCCAGCCGCTTGAGATAGGCGAGGACCTCCAGACCGTCCATCCGGGGCATCACGACGTCGAGTATGACCACCGCGATCCCGCCGCGCAGCACGGTCTTGAGCGCCTCGTCCCCGCTGCGCGCGCGTACCACCGGCCGCCCCACAGGGCGCAACAGGCTCTCAATCGCGAAGAGGTTGTCCTCGCGGTCGTCCACGACAAGGATTTTCAAGGCACAACCCGCGTCCGCATCGTGCCTCCCTCGACAGTCGGCGACATCAGCGTACGCCGCACGCGGCGCCGCGACAGTCCGTCCGCCAAGTCCCGTCACTCGCCCGGGACTTCGGCCGTAGGGGAAGTATGGAGCCTGCGGCGGCGCGAAGCACCCGGCGCGAGGGAGCACCCGCGCGGCCGCCTCCACCCGACCGCGCGCTCTGTCGCCGCATCCGTTGCACCATGAGCACCAGAACCCCCTTGATGTTGCAAACGCAAAGCTCTACGGTTTCCGCATTGCCAGCGCGCTGGCGCGCAACTCTTCCGTCCAGAGGCAGACAATGGGGGACCTCCATGCCTGAGACACGAGGCCATGGCAGCTGTAGCAGTGCAGGTGCGAACCCGCTGCGGAAGGCCTGTCGAGGGGAGCACGCAGCGCTTCCGGATGGCTCGCAGTCGCACTCTCCGAGCGCCGGGCACGACGCGGCCGGCCACGACGGCCCCGCCCCCTCCGCCCGACCGCGAGGCCCCTGGCCCACCCGCGCCCGCGCCATCAGCCGGCACGGCTCGCTCGTCCGTCTCGTCGGCGACTTCGGCGACGAGGACCTCGAACTGGTACGCACGGTGCTGCCGGCCCGTCAGGTGACCCGCGACGACGACGTCATCACCGTCTGGCCCGCCGGCGCCTGGGCCGCCGTGCCGCACGAGGGCGGACTCATGCTGCTCACCGGCCAGTTCGACTCTCAGGACATCGGATCCATCCGCGCCGCCCACCCGGACCGGTACCTGTCCCTCGACGGCCAGACCCTCACCATCTGGCCGGCCACCCTGACGGTCGGCCAGAAAGCCCCGGGGGTCCCCTCATAAGCTCCCGCCTGGTCATCCTCCGACGGTGCGCGCCTGGTGCGACAGCGACCTCGCGGCAGCTGGCCGTCGGTCAGCCCTTCTCAGGCGCAGCCGTGTCAGCAGGCCGATCCGGGTCCGCCGCGCGGGCCTGAGCGGGGCGGGCCTGGCGAGCGCGAGTCGATCGTGCCCGGATGCCTCGATCGACGACCGCTCGGCCCGCCCTGCCATAGATGCCTCCGCCGACTCCTGCGGCCGAAGGGCGGCGGGCTCCCTGAACGCGTACGGGCTGCGAGCATGCGTGCGTCCCTCCGCCGGGGAGCCGTGCGCCGTACTGCCGGTCTTCGGCTCGGGCCTGGGCGCGGGCCGGAGCGCGCGGGCTTCCCTCAGCGCGTCGGCCAAACTCACGCGATGCCAGAGGATCTCGTCCGGATGATCCGCCAGGATCAGCCGCTCCACGACCTCGCTGGCGGCCGGCGACTCCGGGCGGCCGGGGACCAGTTCGGGCCGGAGCACGCGCAGATGCGACCGCTCATAGGGGTCGGGCGCCACCTCCGCCACCGTGAGCGGGTCGAGCACGCAGGAGATGGCGGCGGCGCGCTGCCAGGGGTCCTCGCTCCGGCGCAGCAGCAGCCCAAGTCGCCTGCTCCTCCAGTTGCGAGCGCGCCGGTCCTCGCCCGCGTCCAGGACTGTCCGCAGCGCGGCGGGCGTCCTGCCCGTGAGCAGGTCTGCGTGCGCGGCGGCGAAGCCGCTGACCTCCTCCGCCAAATAGAGCCAGACGACGGCTCGATAGCGGTTGAGGTAGAAACGGATGGGCGTGAAGTGCCCTGTGCGGGCGAGGCGGGTGAAGCGCGAGGGGCTGATGTCGATGAGCCGCGCGCCCTCGACCGTCCCCACGGTCCGCACCCGCTCGCGCAGGCTGTCCGGGAAGCCTTCCGCCGCACGCAGCCTGTCGATCTCCTGCTGGTCGACCCTCGGCGGTCCGCCGCCGGCATCGGGCACGGTCCTGATGTGCCCCAACTGGACGGCGAGGTCCAACTCGCCCCGCTTCAGCTCCAGCGCCATAGCCGCGCGACCGGGCGCAAGGCCCCGCACCGCTCTCGTGGCTGCTGTCGCAGACGTCGTCGTGGCCGTGTCACCAGACGTCGTCACGGCCGTGTCTGCAGAAGTGGTCGCGGCCGCAGACACAGCCGTGTCACCAGGCCTGGTCGCAGGCGCGGTCGTGGTCCCAGACGTGAATGTCATGCCGGTCTCCCCCGTGAGGCGTGAATACTCTCGGTGACGACCGTAGCCCGATCCCGCCACGTCCCGCCCGGCCTGTGGATAACTCCACGGACCGGGCCGGACCGGCCCGTTCGGTCACATTCGCTCAGGTCAGAACTGACTGTCCCCCGGCTGCCTGGCGGCCACGCCCAGGTGCTCGCCCACCCGGTTGACCATCAGCGTCATCTCGTACGCCACCTGCCCGACGTCCGCCTCGGCCGCGCTCAGCACGCATAGACAGCTTCCCTCGCCGGCCGCCGTGACGAAGAGCAGCGCTTCGTCGAACTCGACCATCGTCTGGCGTGCCTTGCCCGCGCGGAAGTGACGGCCTGAGCCCCGGGCCAGGGAGTGCAGACCCGAGGAGACTGCGGCGAGGTGTTCCGCGTCCTCGCGCGCCAGGCCCGTGCTCGCTCCCGTCACCAGGCCGTCGTTGGACAGCACCAGAGCGTGACGTATGTGCTCGATACGCTTGGTCAGGTCGTCCAGCAGCCAGTCAAGTCCCTTGTCCAACGGCATGGTTGGTCCTCCCCGCTTGTACGTTCCCCGTGGCCCCGTTTGCCGTAAGCCTTTCGTACAGGGGACGACAGGGCAAGGTGCGGCTAGCTGACCGAGTCGAGGAGCCGGGCCGTGTGCACGCGTCCGGCGTACTCGACGAGGCGTACGAGCACTTCCTTTCCGGAGTCCTTGTCGCGGGCGTCGCAGAGCACGACGGGCGTTCCCCGTTCGAGGTCGAGGGCGCGCGAGACCTCGTGGGCGCCGAAGGTGCGGCTTCCGGAGAAGCAGTTGACGGCGACGACGAACGGGATCTTGCGGTGCTCGAAGTAGTCGACGGCCGGGAAGCAGTCCACGAGCCGTCGGGTGTCGGCGAGGACGACGGCTCCGAGCGCGCCTTGGGAGAGCTCGTCCCACAGGAACCAGAAGCGGTCCTGTCCAGGGGTGCCGAAGAGGTAGAGGGAGAGGCCTGAGCGGATGGTGATGCGGCCGAAGTCCATGGCGACGGTCGTGGTGGTCTTCTGGTCGACTCCGTCGGTGTCGTCGACAGCCGCGCCTGCCTGACTGAGGGATTCCTCGGTGCGCAGCGGACGTATCTCGCTCACGGAGCCGACGAGGGTCGTCTTGCCGACGCCGAAGCCGCCGGCGACGAGGATCTTCAGCGCGAGCGCGGTGGTGTCCCCACCGGTGCTGTCGGAGCTCTCGGAAGCCATGGGTCACTTCTCTCCAGAGTGAGCCTCTTGGTGCGTGCCCGTTGGTGCGTCCAGTGCGCGTGCCTGGTGATCGTGCTTCGTACGTGGCAGTTCCTGGCCTTCCCGAGGAATGTGCAGGTCAGGGACGGTCTTTGAGGCTCGGGGTCAGCGAATGGTGCAGCCAGCATGGCAACTGCGGACCCGCCCCGAGGGAAGGGATCGCATTTAGATCCATGTGACTGTTACTGGTCCAATCGATGCTCATTTCAGTGCACAGTCCGACACAGATGCGAAGGGCGATCGGATAGACGAGTGGATACTCGTTGCCCGCTGCGGCCGACGCGCAGACAAGAGGGGAAGATCAGGGCATGACAGTCCTCCTGGAGACCGACCGTCTGCGGCTTCGCGCCTTCGCCGACAGCGAGGCAGACGTGGAGCGTCTGTACGCGCTGGACAGCGACCCCGAGGTCATGCAGTTCCTCAACGGAGGCAAGCCGACGACACGGGAGGCGCTCCGGTCCACGAGCCTGCCGCGGCTGCTCCACGAGCACCCGTGCATCGACTCCCGGGGGTTCTGGGCAGCCGAGGACCGGGGGACCGGGGACTTCCTGGGCTGGTTCGAGTTCCGGCCGCTGCGGGAGGACAGCTCGGCGGAGGTGGAGCTCGGCTACCGGCTGGGCAGGACGGCCTGGGGCCGGGGCCTGGCCACGGAAGGGTGCCTCGCCCTGATCCGCAAGGGGTTCACGGAGCTGGGAGTGGAGCGGGTGACCGCCGACACCATGGCCGTCAACGGCCGTTCGCGACGGGTGATGGAGAAGTCCGGGCTGATCCACGTCCGGACCTACTTCCAGGACTGGCCGGACGCCATCGAGGGCTCCGAGTTCGGCGAGGTCGAGTACGCCCTGACCAGGGCCGACTGGGAGCTGCGCGAGTCCGGGCGGACCGGTCTCATCTGAGAGCCGACGGCCTGAGCAGCTGCGCCAGGATCACCAGGACGAAACCGGCGAGGATGAGGAACGGGCCGTCGTGCTTCGCGAGGCCGACGGCCAGCAGCAGCGCGCCCGTTCCCCACATCCTGGGGCGCGCGACGGTTCGTCGCAGCCATGGAACGAGCAGACGTCCCGTAGTGATCGCCGTGAGGCCCGTCACCACGAGCGTGGCGATCAGCAGCAGACTCAGTACGGCGAACACCGAGACCGACCCCCTGTTATGTCGCGCATCCCCTCACGGGGCACAGATCGTAGTTTCTCACGCTATAGAGCTCTCAATCCCTCGATCACCTCTCGGAGGATCCTTTCGTCGGGCAGTTGTGCGGCCGGAACGGGCCTGCTGACCTTGACGTAGCCGGCTTCCAGGAGATCGCCGAGCAGGACGCGCACGACGCCGACGGGCAGGTCGGCGTCGGCGGCGAGTTCGGCGACCGACTGGGTCTCGGATCGGCAGAGGGCGAGCAGCGCGCGGTGTTCGGGGCCCAGAAGGGACTCCTCCGCCGAGCCGGGCGCGTCGCGGTCCACGACGACGAGCGCGATGAGGTCGAACCGCACATTGCTGGGACCCGGCTTGGTCCGCCCGCCGGTCATGGCGTACGGGCGGACCAGCGGGCCGGCCTCGGCGTCGTACCACTGACTGCCGGTCACGTCGGCCATGGCGATCACGTGGCGATGACGCGGGGAGGGGTGCCCAGGTGTTCCCCGACGCGCTTGACGAGACGGGCCATCTCATAGGCGATCAGACCGATGTCGGCGACGACGAAGGTGAGGACGGCGAGGCAGGAGCCGTCGCCGGCG
Source organism: Streptomyces sp. NPDC051907 (assembly GCF_040681075.1). Lineage (NCBI taxonomy): Bacteria > Bacillati > Actinomycetota > Actinomycetes > Kitasatosporales > Streptomycetaceae > Streptomyces > Streptomyces sp. NPDC051907. The sequence continues at coordinate 21,586 of NZ_JBFAYB010000094.1, forward strand.
GCTGCGACGAACAGGAAGCCGTCGTCCATCTCGACCAGCGTCTGGCGTACGCCCCCGGCGTGGAAGTGCCGACCGGCGCCTTTGGCGAGGCTGTGGAAGCCCGAGGCGACGGCGGCCAGGTGCTCGGCGTCCTCGCGGGTCAGGCCGGTGGAGGCGCCCACCGCCAAGCCGTCGTTGGACAGCACGACCGCGTGGCGGACCTCGACGACCCGCAGGACGAGGTCGTCCAGCAGCCAGTCGAGGTCGCCGCCGCCGAAGGGATCGCGGGCCGGCGCTGACATGTACTCGGTCATGCTTCGTCTCCTTCGCAGCCTGGGGCGGCTTCGCTGCCTGCGCCAGCCGTTGTGCTCCGGGCGCTGCCGGGTGCGGCGCCGCCGCCCCTGGCCCAGCCGTCGCGGAATGCCGTCATGCGGTCCCGTGCCTGTTCCGGGGTGAGCTCGAAGGAGTCCTCCGCGCCCGTCACGTCCTCGTCCCCCTGCCCGGTCGAGGGCGCCTCGCGCAACTGCGGGACGAGGTGGGTCTGCCTGACGCGGCGGGGCAGTTCGCCGTCCTCGGGCTGCATCGGCGGCGCGCCTCGCAGCCGCAGCGTGGCGACTCCTGGCGGAGGCTGGCGATCCGGCCCCGGCGGCTGCGCGCGAAGCGGCTGCTGAGCGGAGCGGTGGCCGGCGCGCTCTCCGTCGTATCCTCGCCCGGCGCTGTCTCCGTCGTGGCTCCCGGCCTGCCCGACCGGTGCGGCTCGCTCGCCGATGTGCGGCCTGGCACGGTCGTCGTCCCGTCGGCCGGGGTGCTCGCGGGCCTGCTGGCCTGGGTGCTCCCCCGCCGTCGGCGCTTCGAGCACACGGCGGGCAGCCGGGGGGCCGACGCGCATGTCGTGCGCATGGGAGGGGCGTTCGGGGCGCTGGGACGTCGGCTGCTGTTCGCCCGGTCCGAAGCCTCCGTTCGAGGAGGGGGCCGACGCTCCGGCGTCGAGGGCGCTCTGCAGCAGCGAGGTCGGCAGGAGGATCACGGCAGTCGTGCCGCCATAGGGCGACGTGCGCAGCTGGACCTTGATCGTGTGACGGGCGGCGAGCCGGCTGACGACGAACAGTCCGAGCCGGTCGCTGTCGAACAGGTCGAGCGCCTCCGCCTCCTCGATCCTGCGGTTGGCCTCGACGAGGGCTTCCTTGCCCATGCCCAGGCCCCGGTCCTCGATCTCCAGGGCGTAGCCGTTGCCCACGGGTTCGCCGTTGATGCGCACCTTGGTGTGAGGAGGTGAGAACTGGGCCGCGTTCTCGATGAGTTCGGCCAGCAGATGGGTCACGTCGGCGACTGCAGCGCCCACTATGGCCGTCTCGGGGAGCTGCCGTACCTCCACGCGCGCGTAGTCCTCGATTTCGGAGACGGCGGCGCGCACGACGTTGGTCAGCGGGACGGGCATGCGCCAGCCGCGCCCGGCGGCGGCCCCCGACAGGATGATCAGGCTCTCGGCGTGGCGGCGCATACGGGTGGTGAGGTGGTCGAGCCGGAAGAGGTCTCCGAGTTCGTTCGGGTCGTCGGCGCGGCGCTCCATCGTGTCGAGCAGGGTGAGCTGGCGGTGGACCAGGATCTGGCTTCGGCGTGCGAGATTGACGAACACGCCGGAGATGCCGTCGGCGAGTTCGGCGCGTTCGACGGCGGCGCTGAGCGCGGCCCGGTGGACGGTTCCCAGCGCCTCGCCGACCTGGCCGATCTCGTCCTCCGCCGGCGGCCCTTTGGGGGCTTCGGCCTGGATGTCGATCTGCTCGCCAGTGCGCAGTCGGCGCATGGCGTGCGGCAGCTTCCGCCCGGCGATCTCCAGTGCGCTGTTGCGCAGGCCGGTCAGCTCGACGACCAGGCCACGGCCGATGCGTACGGAGATGACCAGGGAGGCGGCGACGGCGGCGAGTCCGAGCAGAACGGCGGCTCCGGCGCCGGTGAGGAGTGAGCCGGTGAGCGGGTCGGTCCGATCCGCAGCGGCCTCGCGGGCGCCTGTCTCGATGGCGCGCAGCCCGTCGCGCACGGACGCGTGGGCTCCGTCCCAGGCAGCGGCCGGGACGGCTTCGGCCGCCCGACGGCCCGCGGGGGCGGCGAGCACCTGGTCCTCCGCCGCCTGGAGTCGTCGGTAGCCGCTCTGTGCGGCGAGTTCGCGCCAGGCGGCCGCTTCTCTGCCGCGCAGGTCGGCGGCGGCGGACTCGACGAGGCTCCGCCGGGTCGAGACGGCGCCGGTGAACAGGCGCTGGCGCTCCGGCTCCAGGGTGGCCGTCAGGTGCGCCGAGGTGAGCAGCGCGTCCTCCCGCGCGAGCATCTCGCCGGCTCGGGCGAGCTCCAGCAGGACGCGGGCGTCGGAGCCAGGCCCTGGGTCCTGCATCCCCGCGAGGGCTCCGGAGACGCCGAAGGCGGCGGTTATGGCGGCGGTGTACCGCGCGTACACCTCGTTCCAGGGCGCCGTGCGGTCGAGGACGGCGGTGCGCAGCGCGCTCAGCGACTCGGCGCCGGCGACGAACTCCTCGAGCCGTCCCGCCACGCCTTTCGGTATGTCGCCGCCCGTGCCGACTATGTGGTCGCCGTCGAGCCACAGCCGTGCGATCGCCGAATCGGTTCGTCTGGCCTCGTCCTGGAGTGCGGCGGCGCGCTCGTCGGAGGGGGACGCCACCTGGCGTACCGCCGCGCGCCGTTCGGCCTGCAGAGCCGCTATGGCTGCCACGACGGGCTCGCGGACCTGGACGTCGACACGGTCCAGCGAGCGCAGCCGTGCCACGTCCTGGGCGGTGGTGACGGTGGCGAAGCCCCATAGCGCGAGCAGGGAGACGACGGGCACCATCAGCAGGCAGATGATCTTCGCGCGTACGGTCCTGGGGCCGAGCCGTCCTCGTCCGCGGACGGGCGCCTTCGCTCGGGCCGCCTCCCTCCGTTTCGCCTCGGCGCGTGCGGCTTCCTGCAGGGCTTCGGCCCGGGGTTCGTGGCCGGTGTGCTCGACGGCGGGCGGGCCTGCGTGCGCACGGCGTCCTCGGGCGCTCGCCGCAGAAGCGGGCGGGGGCGGCGGCTGGGGCGTGGGGTCGGCGCCCGGGGTCTTGCGGGATGTGCGCATAGCCTCCTCGTTCCGGATGCGGGTCTGGGGTGCGGCGCCGTCGCCGGTCAGGTCAGGCGGTGGTGGCATCGCGGGCAGTGGGCCTGGCCGGCGCCGGCCTGCCGGGCTCGGCGACGAACGCGGTCCCGTCGCCGCCGCTCGCGCCGACGGCGGCGCTCGGGGAGTCCGCCGCCGCCGCGTCGGCGGCCTGCTCGGCCGAGTCGTACGCGGCGCGTTCGCTCTCGGTCGGCGAGAGCGCGACGAACGCGGAGGTGACGAAGAGGTACGACCCGAGGCCGACGGCGAGGGGGAAGACGAACTGCATAGCCGTGGCCCCGGGCAGCTCACCGTGTGCCGGGGCGATCTGGACGCTCACCGCGAGCATCCCGGTGTAGTGCATGCTGCTGACCGCCGCTCCCATCACCAGTGACGCTATGGCGACCGCGACGGGCGACTTGATGTTGAGCGCCGCCCACAGGGCGACCGTCGCGGCGACGACGGCGATGACGACGGAGAGGGCGACGAACAGGGGGTCGTAGGAGACGGAGCCGTGCAGCCGCAGGGCTGCCATGCCGAGGTAGTGCATGCTGGCCACGCCGAGCCCGGTGGAGAGCCCTCCGATCAGCAGCGCCCGGACCCGGTCGCGTCCATAGCCGACGCAGAAGACCCCGGCGCCGACGACCAGCATGGCCACCAGCAGGCTGAGGACGGTCAGCGGCACGTTGTAGTGGATGTCGGCGCCGCGCACGGAGAAGCCGAGCATCGCGACGAAGTGCATGGTCCAGATGCCGGTTCCGATCGCGGACGCCGCGGTGATCAGCCAGTTGCGGCGGGCGCGACCGCTGGCGTCGAGAGCGCGGACGGTGCAGCGCAGCCCGAGGGCGGCGCCGATGACGGCCATCGCGTACGACAGCACGGGAGTCAGCAAACCGAAGGCGGTGTGGTCCAGATGTCCCATGGCCTAGGGACGGTAGACCCGTGGGGGGCGCACGCTCAGGGCGCGTTTCGAAAGCTGCTGGAATATGACAGAGAGACGCTACTGAACGATCGTGCAGCGCTCGAACGTGTGCACCGCACGGTCGTCTCCGTCGTGAGGGATCATGGATCCATGGCCGACGACCACACGCATGTGCAGGAGTTCTTCACCGCCCGCGCCGCGGACTGGGACAGCCGCTTCCCCGACGACGGGCCGGCCTATGCCGCCGCCGTCGCCGACCTTGAGCTGCGCCCCGGGGACGCGGTGCTCGACGCGGGCTGCGGCACCGGGCGCGCGCTGCCGCCCCTGCGGTCCGCCGTGGGGGCCGCGGGCACGGTGCTCGGCGCCGACCTCACGCCCGCGATGCTGGACGAGGCGGCGCGGGCGGGACGCGGCGGCGCGGGCCTGCTGCTGCTCGCCGACGTGGCCCGTCTGCCCCTGCGCGACGAGTGCCTCGACGCGGTGTTCGCCGCCGGGCTGATCGCTCATCTGCCGCAACCGGCGGAGAATCTGCGGGAGTTGGCGCGCGTCGTACGGCCCGGCGGTCGGCTGGCGCTGTTCCACCCGATCGGCAGGGCGGCCCTCGCGGCCCGCCATGGCCGGCAGATCACCGAGGACGATCTGCGCGCCGAGCCCAACCTCCGGCCCCTGCTGGCCGGTTCGGGCTGGCGGATGATCTCCTACGTGGACGAGGACGCGCGCTTCCTCGCCCTCGCCGTACGTCAGGACTGAGCCGGCCGGCCCGAGCCGCGGGACACCGGCCTCGACGCCGCAGTTCCAAGTCCGCGCATCAGTGGAAGACTTGAAAGATCGGCGGCGCCCAGCCGCCCTGGGGGAAGGTGGTCAGAGTGTTCAGAAGACTCCGCGCGTTCTTCGCGTACCGAGCGCCCGAGAAGCCGCTGCCGCAGCCCCAACCGCCGGCCCGGCAGCACAACATCTTCGAGGCCGCCGCCGTATACGTGTCGGGATGCGCGGAGGACGATCAGGACCAGATGGACGAGGCGGTCACCTGGGTCTCCCCCGAGGCGCTCTCCTTCGGAGTCAGCGAGCTGGCCTGCCGCGCGGTCATAGCCCTCGCCCGCGAGCGGGACGAGACGCCTCAGGAGGTCGCCCGTAGTCTCCTCGGCCTGCCCGCCGCTTGACGTCGGCGACGGACAGGTCGGGGCGGGCGAGCACCTCGGCCGGACTCAGCCCGGCGCGCTCCGCGTACGCGAGCCGCTCCTTGACCTCGCGCAGCGTCCGCGGCCGGTAGCCCTCGCCGTCGCCTTGGCAGCCCTGCCGGAACCGCAGGCCGGCCAGGAGCACCGCCGAGAGCGCCCGCCACCCTGCCGCGTCTCGGCGGCGCGGCGCCGCGAGAGCGCCGCCGGCGTTCAGCAGCTGCCGGCCGCAGCGCGGGCAGACGTGCCCTCGGTCCCCCGGAGGGCGGGCCGCCTTCTTGTACGACGCGCGACAGGGGAGGCAGATGAAGTGGTGGCTGGCCGGCGGCATGGGGCGATGCTACGGGCCGGTCGCGGAACGGGCCGAGCCATTTTCCCTCCGCTGACTCTCGACGACCGGGTTACTCACTGGTTAGTGTGCGCCGACGAATGATGGGGCGGGGATGGAGATGGGAGGGTGACGTGGCCGGGACGGAAGACGCCGTCGACGATGACGCGCTGTATGTGCTGACCGCGGTGCTGCTCACGCCTGCGCAGTTCCCGAGCGTGCTCGGCGATGACTTCTCCGCCGCGTGCGCCGCGCTCGGCCTGCAGCCGTATCCCCGGGGGTACGGGCTGGTGATCGGCCAGGACTCCGCCGGTGCGCGCTGGACGGTCGTCATCGACGACGTGTCCCTCGTCGCGGTCGCCATCGCGACCTGGGACTGCGGCATGGAGCATGATCTGTCTCCCAGCGAGCGCACGGTGGTCGCCGCGCTGCCGGGCTGGCCGCTGGCGGTGGCGGTCGCCGCCCCGGGGCTGCCCGCGCCGCACGATCCGGCGCCCGAGGAGGGCGAGGGGCCGTTGCTCGCGCCGCCCGACACCGACGCGTGGGGGCCGGCTCAGCGTCGGCTCGGGGCGGACGAGATCGCGCTGCAGTGGGCGGAGTGGCGCGAGCAGATCGACGACGAGGAGTCGTTCGCGACGCCGGACACGCCCGAGGACGACCGGCGGGAGCTCCATGAGGGCGTTCTGAGGGCCCTCAAGGAGGCGGGCGACTATCTGAAGTCTCCTCCTCCGCTCGGGCGGATCCGATCCAGCTTCGCTCCGGGCGGCGCGCGGACGCTGCGTGTCGACGGTCCCGGCTGGTCCATGGTCGCCAGGACCGACGACATCGCCTTCGTGCTGCTGGACGAGGAGCCGCGCGAGGTGCTGCCGGTGGGCAGGGCGGACCAGCTGCCGCAGCTGCTCGAGGGCCTCGACAAGATCGCCGTGCGCCCGGCCTGAGCCCCGCTGCCCCGGATCGCGGATCGCGCGGCTTCGGGTGGATGGCGAGCGCTATAGCGCTCGCCTCACTCCTGCGCCGCCGGTCCCGCGAGCAGCGCCCCCATCGCCGTATCCGGGTCCGGGTGGGCGCGCAGCGCCTCGAGCTCCTCGGGCCAGGGGCTCTGCCACGACGTGGAGGCGCCCGCCCGGCGCACCAGGAACAGGGCGCAGCTGCCGGAGGCCGGGGTGCCGCGCTCCCGCAGCCGCTGGACCACCGTCCGCAGTGTCGCGCTGCGCCTGCCGAGCGAGAGCGAGCGGTCGTCGTCCAGCGGCAGCCGCTCCGGCCGCTCCTCGATGAGTCTCAGCAGCCGCTCCCACCGCTCTGGCGCCGGGTCGCCAAACTGGAGGGAGGCCAGGGCCGCCGTCCACAGAACGCGCGCGGCCCGGGCGGCCAGGCCCGCCTCCTGAAGGATCTCGACCACCGGCTCGGCGAACGGCATCCGGGCGTTCGGCGTCGAGGCGTTGCAGAGCGCGGCGGCGCAGCCGTCCAGTCGTCGCACGGCCCAGACCCGGTCGTCCGGGCTCGCCTCGGGGGTCTGTCGCAGCAGCGCGCGCAGCGTCTCGACGAGAGAGTCGCTCGCTCTCTCGTCGCCGTCGCCTGCGCGGCCGGTCAGATGGGCCACGGCCCTCTCCCACACCTGGTTCGAGAGCCCTGGCCTGAGTGCGGCCGCGGCGAGCGAGGCGTACGCGGGCCCCGGGGCGGCGGCCGACCAGACGCGCAGGGCGCCGCACACCGCCCACGCGAGCTGCTCGTCGTCCTTGCCGCAGTCGTCGAGCAGCCGCGCGAGGAAGCGGGTGTAGGCGGGCCGCATCTCCTGAGGGACCAGCTGCGGTCGGGCGGTGATCGCCGCCTCCATGACGGCGGGCTCCCGAACGTGGCGCCATAGCCGCCGCGCGACGTCCTCGTCGGCTATGGCGCGCAGCAGGGTCCCGGCCATCGCCGCCCGTACGTCCCGATGCTGTTCGGGCAGATCCCAGCCTGCGAGCAGTGCGGCGAACGCGTCGTCCCTGGGGAGCGCCGCGAGTGCGCGAGCGGCTTCCTTCCGCGTGCCGACGGGGGTGCGCCGGTCGGTCAGCAGGGGTGCGAGCAGGGTGACGGCCTGCTGCTCGGGCATCGTGTCGAGCAGTTTGCGCACGGAGGCCATGGCGGCCCGCCCGCGGACGCCGCCCGTCCCCGCGTACCGCAGCAGCGTCGCCGTCAGGTCCTGCGTCGCCTCGCTCTCTCCCAGAGCGCCCAGGGCGGCCGCCGAGACGGGCTGGGGGGCGTCCGCGGCGAGGACGAGGAGCCGTTGGGGGTCGCGGAGCGAGGCGGCGGCGTCCGCGCGGGTCCGCACCGGCGCCCATGCGTCCGCGGCGACGGCGGCCGTGTGCTCGTGCCAGGCGGCACGCTGCGCCGGCGTCCAGCGTGCGCTCGCACCGGGACGCAGGCGGGGCGCCCAGGGGGCGGGTCGCGGCCTAGCCCGTCCGTGCGGTCCGCCGTCGTTCGCGGCGGTGAGAACCTCGTCGAGCAGATCGGTGCGGCGTTCGACGAGGGTGCGCAGCACACGCGGGACGACGGCGAACGACGGATCCAGGCGGATCAGTTCGGCGCAGCGGCTCTCACGCCCTCCCACCGGTGCGGCCCAGACGGCGGCGGCCCGGGCGACCAGCTCCGCGTCGTCGTGCTCGTCGAGGGTGCGCCGCAGCAGGGCGTCGAGTTCTGGAAGACGGGCGAGGTGAGGAGCGAGCAGCTCAGCGAGGGGAATGAGCTGTTCTGCGCGCTCGCGCTGTCGCTCGGCCGTCGCGCTCCAGACGGCCTGGGCCGCCTCGGCGTCCATCCGCAGCGGGGTGCGCGGGCCGGTACGTCGAGGGTCGGTGAGTACGTCGCACAGCAGCCGAGCGCTATAGGCGGCCCGAGCGCCGTCGCCGCGCGCGGCCGCGCTCTCCGCGGTTCGGCGCAGCCACCGCTCCAGGGCGGCGAGCGTCTGAGCCGTGGTGTCGCGCGACTGGACGGCGGTGAGCGTCGCATCGCGCAGTGCTCGTTCCGAGACGGCGGCCAGCAACCGTGGCGGCGCCCCGGCCACTTGGTCGAGCGCGAAGCGCCGGACGTCGTTCTGGTCGTGCCAGGCCCGCTCGCAGGAGGCGACGACTCGGGCGAACTCCTCAGGGTCGCCGTGGAGTTCCGCGCACGCGAGCAGGGCCGGCCAGGCGTAGATCCGTTCGTGCACGCGGTGCTGTTCGGTCTGTTCTCGCAGGGCGGGCTCGGCGTGGTCGAGGGGCAGTACGGCCAGATAGCGATTGCGCCGGGCAGGGCTGGAGCCGCCGCGCTCGAGCGCCGCGTCGACGAGTTCGACGCGGTCCTCGGGGGCGAGGGCGGACAGCGTGGGGTGGATCCTGCGCATGCCGGTTCGATCGCTCATCCGCGCTTCGGCGATGCGGCGGCGTTCGCCCGACGGCAGGAGGACGAGCAGTGGGTCCGGGGCGGTTTCCTGGCGTCCTGGCTGGTGGACGCGGGTTGTCTCGACGTGGCAGAGGGCGGCCAGCGAGGCGAGGTCGTCCGGCGGCAGGGCGCGCACGGCACGCAGCACGGACGGGGGAAGCGGGCCGGCCGCGATCCGCAGGAGGGGGCGCGGGTCCCCGTCGGGTTCGCCGGCGGGGGGTGTGCGCAGGATGTCCAGTACGTCGGCGGGGCGGCGCAGCAGTGCCCTCGCGGCGCGCGGGGCGATCAGTTCGGGGGCGCGCGCCAGCAGCAGGAGCCCGGCCTCTGGGTCGCGTTCGGAGAGCACGGCGGCCAGCGGCACGCTCTGTCGCAGCCGGCTCCGGCGCTCTGGCCCGCTCCGGCTCTCGTGGCCGTGGGCGAGGTGCTCCGCGACCGCCATAGGCGCGGTGCGGGCAAGCGAGCTGAGCACTCCCGGCGGCGGTTCGCATTCTGGGAGCCACCGTGCGACGGCCTGCGGCGAGCAGGCGACGAGCAGACGTGCCGCTTCCTGCGCGCCATAGCGTTCATGGACCCCGGACACGAGGGAGTCGGCCAGAGCGGTGCGGCGGCTGAGCCTCAGCACGCGGTATGTCGCCTGGCGCACGGCCTTGGCGTCGTTCAACGCCGATTCGGCCAGGGCCTGTTCGGGTACGGGCAGTCGGATCGCGGCGGAGAGCGCGCGGCGGCGCAGCAGCGGATCGGCGAGGGCCGAGGCCACGGCGGCGGTGTCACGGCGGGCGACGGCGAGGAAGAGAGCGGTGTGTCGCTGGTCGGGGTCGCCGGCGTCGAGTGCACCCTTGAGGGCGGAGTAGGCCTCTGGGGCGAGAGCGCGTGCGTAGCGCGCCAGAGCGCTGGATCGCGCGGGGAACGGCAGTGCGTCGAAGTGGACGGCCAGCCAACCCGGGGTCAGCGGCTCCGGCTGGAGCTCCGACTGCGGCTGGGGCTGGTTCTGCGGGGTACGGGGTGTGGCCATCAGCGATCACCGAGAGATCGCGAGGCCCCCTTTCGAGTCATCATGCGGATCATGCTCGCAGCAGGCCGTCGACGACGGCAACTCATTAACGCGCGACGAGTCGCCGGAGCCTGGAGGTGATCGCCCGACGCGGGCCGGCCGTCTCCCTCCTGCCCGGGAGGCCGCACCGCCCGGAAGCCCGCACTGCCCGGAAGACCGCACCGCCCGAGAAATGGCGCCCCGCTGTCCGCGAGACCGCCGTTTCGCAGCGCCCGCGGACCGTGCGGTCGACAAGTCCGCGGGCGGTTCATGTCCTCGACTCTCTCGCGCCGCGCTCGCGGCGCACCTCATGTCCGCTCCAGGCCCGCTGGAGCCGTGGCGGGTCCGCGTGGGAGGCACGGCATCTGAAGGTCTGAGCCTCGTGCACGCTGCCGACGGCCGTGTCCGTGCCGACGGCCTGCCGGGGCAGGCCGTCCTGGAGGCATCGATCTGAGGGCATCGATCTGGAGGCGTAGCTCTGGAAGGCGTCGATCTACCGGCATGGGCTACGCCCAGCAGGCGGCCAGAGGCCTCGGCGGGCGCCGCCTAGCGGCCGATCTCCTTACGGCTGATCCGCCGGAGCCTGCGGCGCTGGTTGGTGTCCAGCATCAGATACGCCGCCGTCGGCACCCCGACCACCACCAGCAGCGACATCCAGAATCCGATAAAGGGCATCAGGAGGAGGCCCACGGCCACTCCCCCGATCACGATCTTCGTACGTGTCGACATGTTCGACGCCTCCTTCGCGGCCTGGGCCGCACTTGCACTGAGAACGTGCGCGCACGCTCCACGGTTCCACTATGCGGCGGTGCGCAGCGGTTCGCCGACCTCGTGCATGTGCGTCAGCGCCTGCCGGTAGGAGTCGACGAGCCCGGTCTCCGTGTAGGCGATGTCCAGGGAACGGCAGTGGGCGCGCACCAGGGGCTGGGCCAGCCGCAGGTGCGGGCGGGGCATGCTCGGGAAGAGATGGTGCTCGATCTGATAGTTGAGGCCGCCGAGAAACCAGTCCGTGACGAGCCCGCCGCGGACGTTCCGGGAGGTCAGGACCTGTCGGCGCAGATGGCCCCAGCGCTCGCCGCTCTCCTCGTCGGGCATCTCCATCCCCTTGTGGTTCGGCGCGAAGGACAAGCCGAGGTGGAGGCCGAGGAGCATCTGATGGATCAGGGCGAACAGCAGCGCCTGGCCCAGGGGCATGGCGGTCAGCAGGAAGGTCGCGTACGCGGCGACGTGCGTCAGCAGCAGGGCGGCTTCGACCGCGCGGGAGCGGCCGGACTGGCGGGCGCCGGCCGCCTTGGAGAACACGGCCTGGAAGCCGTAGACCTTGAGGGCGATGCCCTCGAGGGTGGTCAGCGGGAAGAACAGCCAGGCTTGGTGGCGGGTGAGCCAGCCGCGGAATCCGGTGCGGCGCCGGGCCTGCTTCTGTGTGAAGACCAGGATGTCGGCGGCGACGTCCGGGTCCTTCTCTATGTGGTTGGGGTTGGCGTGGTGGCGGTTGTGCTTGTCGTTCCACCACTCCTGGCTCATGCCGAGGAGGAGGTTCGCGTGGACGAGCTGGACGATCCGGCTCGTGCGGCGGTCGCCGGTGATCTGGGCGTGTCCGGCGTCGTGGCCGAAGAAGGCGGTACGGGTGGAGAGCACGGCCAGCACCGGTGCGAGGAGGAGCACCCACCAGGAGCCGCCGATCAGGACTGTGCCCGTGATCACGGCGGCGAGGCCGATGAGGTTCAGGGCGATGCCGCGGGCGTACCAGCCGGGGCGGCGCTCCAGGAGGCCCTGCTCCTTGACGGCCCGCAGCAGGGGCCCGAACTCGCTTCCGGCGCCGGACCGCTCCCCCTTGCCGGCCCCCTCTCCCCTGCCGGGGCCGGGCAGCGACGGCGCGAGCGCGGCGAGATCAAGGGTGGCCTGGGTCATCGAGGGTCTCCGGTCTGTCGGCCGCGCTGGGCTGCGTCGGCTGCTATGGCTGCACTGACCTGAGCAAACGTATGAATCAGGGGCGGTCCGCGGCCATGGCGCCACCACCCGGACCAGGCGGGGGCAAGCCCGTGGCGGGGGGTGGTGCTGAGTACACCCCTGGCGTTGAATGTGACCCAGGCCACACCTAAATCCCGTCCGTCGGGGCGCTCGGTTGTGTACCCTCGGCGATCTCGGTCCGCAGTAGTCAAATTTGAGGAATCCCACCATCCCCGTGCACAGCACCCCAGCAGCAACGCCTTCCGAGCCCTCTGAGCCCTCCGGGGACGCGACCCGGACGGCTCGCTCCGCACTCGAACTCGCCCGGCTCTGCGCCGTCTTCGTCCCCGGCGATCCCTCCCGCGCCGGCCGCGTCGCCTTCTGGCGTCCCGATGGCGGTCACTCCGAGCGGCGCACCCGCAGCGCCGCCGCCGGCCGCTGAGGCGGTAGACGGCTCCTTGGCCAGTCGGCGCCGTCCGCGGACCCTCGCGGCCGCA
>NZ_JBFAYB010000095.1:0-33537 GCF_040681075.1 Streptomyces sp. NPDC051907
GCCACGGCCCCCCCCCCCCCCCGGGGGGCGGGGGCCCCCCACCCCCCCGGGCGCGTGGCGGTGGGCACCCCCCGCCGGCCCGGGGGTCCCCCCCCCCCCCGTCCGGCGATTGAGGACACGGCCGAAGGCCGTACCGGGCCCGGGAGCAGCGCCCCGCCAACGAGGCTCGGGCCCCCGCCGCGAAGCGGAAGAACAAGCCCGTCCGGCGATTGAGGTTGCCGCAGGGCCGCTCAGCGCGCGAACACGCTCGCCTGGCCGGCCAGATCCAGGAAGTACTGCGGCGCCACGCCCAGCACGAGCGTCACCGCCACTCCCACCGCGATCGTCGTCATCGTCAGCGGCGAGGGCACCGCGACCGTCGGGCCGTCCGCCTTCGGCTCGCTGAAGAACATCAGCACGATCACCCGGATGTAGAAGAACGCGGCGATGGCCGACGAGATCACGCCGACCACGACCAGCACTCCCGCGCCGCCCTCCGCCGCGGCCTTGAAGACCGCGAACTTCCCGGAGAAGCCCGAGGTCAGCGGAATGCCGGCGAACGCCAGCAGGAACACCGCGAACACCGCCGCCACCAGCGGCGAACGCCGCCCGAGCCCCGCCCACTTGGACAGGTGCGTCGCCTCGCCGCCCGCGTCCCGCACCAGGGTGACCACCGCGAACGCGCCGATCGTCACGAAGGAGTACGCGCCCAGGTAGAAGAGCACGGACGAGACGCCCTCGGGCGTGGTGGCGATGACGCCGGCGAGGATGAAGCCGGCGTGCGCGATCGAGGAGTACGCCAGGAGCCTCTTGATGTCGGTCTGGGTGATCGCGACGATCGCGCCGCCCAGCATCGTGACGATGGCGACGGCCCACATGACCGGCCGCCAGTCCCAGGCGAGCCCGGGCAGCACCACGTACAGCAGCCGCAGCAGCGCGCCGAACGCCGCGACCTTCGTCGCCGCCGCCATGAAGCCGGTGATCGGGGTCGGCGCGCCCTGGTAGACGTCCGGCGTCCACATGTGGAACGGCACCGCGCCTACCTTGAAGAGCAGCCCGGTCAGGATCATCGCGCCGCCGATCAGCAGCAGCGCGTCGTTCCCCATGGTGTCGGCGAGCGCCGGGTCGATCGTGCGGACGCTGCCGTCGACGACGTCGGCGATCCGGGCGTACGACATCGAGCCCGCGTAGCCGTACATCAGGGCGATCCCGAAGAGCAGGAACGCCGAGGAGAACGCGCCCAGCAGGAAGTACTTCACCGCGGCCTCCTGCGACATGAGCCGCTTGCGGCGGGCCAGCGCGCACAGGAGGTAGAGCGGGAGGGAGAAGACCTCCAGCGCCACGAAGAGCGTCAGCAGATCGTTGGCGGCCGGGAAGACCAGCATGCCGGTGATCGCGAAGAGCGCCAGCGGGAAGACCTCGGTGGTGGTGAACCCGGCCTTGACCGCGGCTTTCTCGCTGTCGCTGCCGGGCACGGACGCGGCCTGCGCGGCGAACGAGTCGATGCGGCTGCCGTGCGCCGCGGGGTCGAGCCGGCGCTCGGCGAAGGTGAAGACGGCGACCATCGAGGCCAGCAGGATGGTGCCCTGGAGGAACAGCGCGGGGCCGTCGACCGCGATGGCGCCCATCGCCGCGATATGCGCCTTGGTCGTGCCGTACCCGCCGGCGGCGAGCCCGACGACCGCGGCGAAGGCCGCGGCGAGCGCCACGACCGTCAGGAACACCTGCGCGTGGTAGCGGGCCCTGCGGGGCACGAACGCCTCGACGAGCACGCCGACGATGGCCGCGCCGACGACGATCAGCGCCGGCGCCAGCTGGGCGTACTCGATCTGGGGCGCCGGGATCTTGTCGATCGGGTCGGCGGCGGCCGTCGCGGCCGTCGTCCACAGGCTGTGGACAGCTGTAGCGCTCACTTCGCCGCCTCCACCTCGGGCTTGGGGTCCGTCTTGTGTACGTCGGACATGGTGTGCTCCACGGCCGGATTGACGATCTCCGTCAGCGGCTTGGGGTAGACGCCGAGGAAGAGCAGCAGCGCGATCAGCGGCGCCACCACCGCCAGCTCACGGACCTTGAGGTCCGGCATGCCCTGCACCTCGGCCTTGACCGGGCCGGTCATCGTCCGCTGGTAGAGGACGAGGGTGTAGAGCGCGGCGAGCACGATGCCGAAGGTCGCGATGATCCCGACCGCCGGATAGCGCGCGAACGTGCCGACCAGGACCAGGAACTCGCTCACGAAGGGCGCGAGCCCCGGCAGCGAGAGCGTGGCCAGACCGCCGATGAGGAAGGTGCCCGCGAGGACCGGGGCCACCTTCTGCACCCCGCCGTAGTCCGCGATGAGCCGCGAGCCGCGCCGCGAGATCAGGAACCCGGCCACCAGCATCAGGGCTGCGGTCGAGATCCCGTGGTTGACCATGTAGAGCGTCGCGCCCGACTGGCCCTGGCTCGTCATCGCGAAGATGCCCATGATGATGAAGCCGAAGTGCGAGATCGAGGCGTACGCCACCAGCCGCTTGATGTCCCGCTGGCCGACCGCGAGCAGTGCGCCGTAGACGATGCTGATCAGCGCCAGCACGAGGACGACCGGCGTCGCCCACTGGCTGGCCTCGGGGAAGAGCTGGAGGCAGTAGCGGAGCATCGCGAAGGTGCCGACCTTGTCGACGACCGCGGTGATCAGCACGGCGACCGGGGCGGTGGCCTCTCCCATCGCGTTCGGCAGCCAGGTGTGCAGCGGCCACAGCGGCGCCTTCACCGCGAAGGCGAAGAAGAAGCCGAGGAAGAGCAGCCGTTCGGTGTTGGTGGCCATCTCCAGCTGCCCGCTCGCCCGGGCCTCGGCGATCTCGGTGAGCGAGAAGCTCCCGGCGACCACATAGAGCCCGATGACCGCGGCCAGCATGATCAGGCCGCCGACCAGGTTGTAGAGCAGGAACTTCACGGCCGCGTACGACCGCTGGGTGGCGGCCGCCTCCTCGCCGTGCTCGTGGGCGCGGTCGCCGAAGCCGCCGATGAGGAAGTACATCGGGATGAGCATGGCTTCGAACAGGATGTAGAAGAGGAAGACGTCGGTGGCCTCGAAGGAGAGGATCACCATCGCCTCGACCATCAGGATCAGGGCGAAGAAGCCCTGCGTCGGCCGCCAGCGCTTGCTGCCGGTCTCCTGGGGGTCGGCGTCGTTCCAGCCGGCCGCGATCACGAACGGGATCAGCAGCGCGGTCAGCGCGATGAGCGCCACCCCGATGCCGTCCACGCCCAGTTCGTACCGGACGCCGAAGTCCTTGATCCAGGCGTGCGACTCGGTGAGCTGGTACCGGTCGCCGCCGGGCTCGAAGCGGACGAGCACGGTCACGGCCAGCACGAGGGTGGCGAGCGAGAAGAGCAGCGCCAGCCATTTGGCGGCGGTCCTCCTCGCGGCGGGGACGGCGGCGGTGGCGATCGCGCCGATCGCCGGGAGGGCCGCCGTGGCCGTCAGAAGGGGGAAGGACATGTCAGACCGCCCTCATCAGCAGGGTCGCGGCGATCAGGATCGCCGTACCGCCGAACATCGAGACCGCGTACGAGCGGGCGTAGCCGTTCTGCAGTTTGCGCAGCCGGCCGGAGAGCCCGCCGAAGCCGGCGGCCGTGCCGTTGACCACGCCGTCGACCAGGGTGTGGTCGACGTAGACCAGCGAGCGGGTGAGGTGCTCGCCGCCGCGGACCAGGACCACGTGGTTGAAGTCGTCCTGGAGGAGATCGCGGCGGGCGGCCCGGGTGAGCAGCGAGCCGCGCGGCGCCGTGACGGGCACCGGCCGGCGTCCGTACTGGAGATAGGCGACGGCGACGCCGATCAGCAGCATCGCCATGGTGGCGGCGGTGATCGTCGGCACGCTGATCACCGGGTGCGGGTGCTCGAACTCGGTGACCGGCGCGAGCCAGTTGACGAACCGGTCGCCGATGCTGAAGAACGCTCCCGCGAAGACCGATCCGAAGGCCAGGAAGATCATGGGGATCGTCATGGACCTCGGGGACTCGTGCGGATGGGGCGCCTCGCCGTCCGCGTCGGGCTGCCAGCGCTTGTCGCCGAAGAAGGTCAGCAGCATCACGCGGGTCATGTAGAACGCGGTGATGCCCGCGCCCAGCAGCGCGATCCCGCCGAAGATCCAGGCCCGCGCGCCCTCCTGGGCGAACGCCGCCTCGATGATCTTGTCCTTGGAGAAGAACCCGGAGAACGGCGGCATCCCGATGATCGCGAGATAGCCGAGGCCGAAGGTGACGTAGGTGATCGGCATGTACTTGCGCAGACCGCCGTACTTGCGCATGTCGACCTCGTCGTTCATGCCGTGCATCACGGAGCCCGCGCCGAGGAAGAGCCCGGCCTTGAAGAAGCCGTGGGTCACCAGGTGCATGATCGCGAAGGCGTATCCGATCGGGCCGAGCCCGGCCGCCAGGATCATGTAGCCGATCTGCGACATGGTCGAGCCGGCCAGCGCCTTCTTGATGTCGTCCTTCGCGCAACCGACGATCGCACCGAACAGGAGCGTGACCGCGCCGACCACCACGACCGCGAGCTGCGCGTCGGGCGCGGCGTTGAAGATCGCGCCGGAGCGGGTGATCAGATACACGCCCGCGGTGACCATGGTCGCGGCGTGGATCAGGGCCGAGACCGGAGTCGGGCCCTCCATCGCGTCCCCGAGCCAGGACTGCAGCGGCACCTGGGCGGACTTGCCGCACGCGGCGAGGAGCAGCATCAGCCCGATGGCCGTCAGCATGCCCTCGCTCGTCTCGGAGGTGGACCCCAGCACCGGGCCGAAGGCGAAGGTCCCGAAGGTGGTGAACATCAGCATGATGGCGATCGACAGGCCCATGTCGCCGACCCGGTTGACCAGGAAGGCCTTCTTGGCCGCGGTCGCCGCGCTGGGCTTGTGCTGCCAGAAGCCGATGAGCAGGTAGGAGGCGAGGCCGACGCCCTCCCAGCCGACGTACAGCAGAAGGTAGTTGTCGGCGAGGACCAGCAGCAGCATGGCCGCCAGGAACAGGTTCAGATAGCCGAAGAAGCGGCGGCGGCGCTCGTCGTGCTCCATGTAGCCGATGGAGTAGACGTGGATCAGCGTGCCGACGCCGGAGATGAGCAGGACGAACGTCATCGACAGCTGGTCGAGCTGGAAGGCGACGTCCGCCTGGAAGCCCTCGACGGGAATCCAGCTGAACAGCCGCTGGTGCAGCGTGCGGTCGTCGGCGCTCTTGCCGAGCATGTCGACGAAGAGCACCGCGCCGAGGACGAAGGAGGCGCCCGCGAGCACGGTGGCGATCAGATGGCCGCTGCGGTCGAGGCGCCGCCCTCCGCACAGCAGGAGGGCCGCTCCGAGCAGAGGCGCCGCGATGAGCAGCGCGATCAGGTTCTCTGTGTTAGTCACGGTCCAGCGACCCCTTTACAGCTTCATCAGGCTGGCGTCGTCGACCGAGGCCGAGTGGCGGGAACGGAACAGCGACACGATGATCGCCAGCCCGACCACGACCTCCGCGGCGGCGACGACCATCGTGAAGAACGCGATGACCTGGCCGTCGAGGTTGCCGTGCAGCCGGGAGAAGGCGACGAACGCGAGGTTGCAGGCGTTGAGCATCAGCTCGACGCACATGAAGACCACGATCGCGTTCCGACGGATCAGAACTCCGGCCGCGCCGATGGTGAACAGCAGGGCGGCCAGATAGAGGTAGTTGACCGGATTCACCGTGTGGCCTCCTCTTCGTCCCGGTCCCGTCCGAGCCGTTCCTCGGAGCGCCGCTCAAGGGCCTTCAGATCGTTCATCGCCTCGCGGGAGACGTCGCGGATCTGGCCGCGCTCGCGCAGCGTCTTGCTGACGGTGAGCTCGGACGCCGTGCCGTCGGGCAGCAGGCCGGCGATGTCCACGGCGTTGTGCCGGGCGTAGACGCCGGGGGCGGGCAGCGGCGGCAGGTGCTTGCCCTCGCGCACCCGCTGCTCGGCCAGCTCCCGCTGGGTCTTGGCGCGCTCGGTGCGCTCCCGGTGGGTGAGCACCATCGCGCCGACGGCCGCCGTGATCAGCAGCGCGCCGGTGATCTCGAAGGCGAAGACGTACTTGGTGAAGATGAGCTGGGCGAGCCCCTCGACGTTGCCGCCGCGGGCGGTGTTGGCGGCGCCCAGGCCGTTGAAGGTCTCCAGCGAGGCGTGGCCGATGCCGGCGATCAGCAGAACGCCGAAGCCGAGCCCGCAGGCCGCCGCCAGCCAGCGCTGGCCCTTCAGCGTCTCCTTGAGCGAGTCGGCCGCGGTGACGCCGACCAGCATGACGACGAAGAGGAACAGCATCATGATCGCGCCGGTGTAGACGATGATCTGGACGACGCCCAGGAAGTACGCGCCGTTGGCGAGGTAGAAGACCGCCAGGACGATCATGGTCCCGGCGAGGCAGAGCGCGCTGTGCACGGCCCGCCTCATCAGGATCGTGCAGAGCGCGCCGATCACGGCGACGGTCCCCAGCACCCAGAACTGCACAGCCTCCCCGGTGGAGGTGGCCGAAGCCGCGAGCGCGCTCATGCGTCCACCTCCTCGCCCTTCTCCCCCTTGGAGGCGGCGGGCTGCTGGACGGTGCCGGGGGCGGCCTCGGTGACCAGGCCCCGGTAGTAGTCCTGCTCGTCCATGCCGGGGTAGATCACGTGCGGGGAGTCGACCATGCCCTCGTCGAGTCCGGCGAGGAGCTGCTCCTTGGTGTAGATGAGGCTCTCGCGGGAGCTGTCGGCCAGCTCGAACTCATTGGTCATGGTCAGCGCCCGCGTCGGGCAGGCCTCGATGCACAGCCCGCACAGAATGCAGCGGGCGTAGTTGATCTGGTAGACCCGGCCGTAGCGCTCGCCTGGGGAGTAGCGCTCCTCCTCGGTGTTGTCCGCGCCCTCCACATAGATGGCGTCCGCCGGACAGGCCCAGGCGCACAGCTCGCAGCCGACGCACTTCTCGAGTCCGTCCGGATGGCGGTTGAGCTGGTGCCGGCCGTGGAAGCGCGGCGCGGTGACCTTCTGCTGCTCCGGGTACTGCTCGGTCAGCCGCTTCTTGAACATGGCCTTGAAGGTCACGCCGAAGCCGGCGACCGGGTTCTGGAACGAGCCCTCTGATTCCTCAGACACCGTCAGCCTCCTTTCCGTCGCTGGGTCCGTCACTGTCAGTATTGGGGCCGCCACTGACAATCAGCTCGCGGTCACGGCGCGGCCGCCTGCGGGGCACCGGCGGCAACTCCTGTCCCGGCAGCGGCGGCACGGGGAATCCGCCGGCCATCGGGTCGAACGCGGGCGGCTTCGGCTTGGCCGCCTCCGCCTCCTTCTCCTTCTTGCCGCGGAAGACGTCGGCGACGAAGGAGAGCAGCAGCACCGCGATGACGGCGCCGCCGACGTAGAGCACGATCTGCTGGAAGTCGTAGTTCTCGTTGCGCAGCGCGCGGACGGTCGCCACCAGCATCAGCCAGACGACCGACACCGGGATCAGGACCTTCCAGCCGAGCTTCATCAGCTGGTCGTAGCGGACCCGGGGCAGCGTGCCGCGCAGCCAGATGAAGAAGAAGAGCAGCAGCTGGACCTTGAGGACGAACCAGAGCATCGGCCACCAGCCGTGGTTCGCGCCCTCCCAGAGAGTGGAGACCGGGTACGGGGCGCGCCAGCCGCCGAGGAAGAGGGTGACCGAGACCGCGGAGACGGTGACCATGTTGACGTACTCGGCCAGCATGAACATCGCGAACTTGATCGAGCTGTACTCGGTGTTGAAGCCGCCGACCAAGTCGCCCTCGGACTCGGGCATGTCGAAGGGGGCGCGGTTGGTCTCGCCGATCATCGTGACGACGTAGATGATGAACGAGACCGGCAGCAGCACGATGTACCACCGGTCCGCCTGCGCCTCCACGATCGCCGAGGTCGACATCGACCCGGAGTAGAGGAAGACGGAGGCGAAGGCCGCGCCCATCGCGATCTCGTACGAGATCATCTGCGCGCAGGAGCGGAGCCCGCCGAGCAGGGGGTACGTGGAGCCGGACGACCAGCCCGCCAGGACGATGCCGTAGATGCCGACCGAGGCGACCGCGAGGACGTAGAGCATCGCGATCGGCAGGTCGGTGAGCTGCATCGTGGTGCGCTGGCCGAAGATCGAGATCTCGTTGCCGGCCGGGCCGAAGGGGATCACGGCGATCGCCATGAAGGCCGGGATGGCGGCGACGATCGGCGCGAGGACGTAGACCACCTTGTCCGCGCGCTTGACGATCACGTCTTCCTTCAGCATCAGCTTGATGCCGTCGGCCAGCGACTGGAGCATGCCCCAGGGGCCGTGCCGGTTGGGGCCGATGCGCAGCTGCATCCAGGCGACGACCTTGCGCTCCCACACGATGGAGAACAGCACGGTGATCATCAGGAAGGCGAAGCAGAAGACGGCCTTGATGGCGACGAGCCACCAGGGGTCGCGTCCGAACATCGACAGGTCCTCGAGAGCGAGGACGCTCCCTGGGACGTCGCCGACATGAGCAACGGCGATCATGCGCGCACCTCCGGTCCGGGGTCGACGATTCCGCCCTCGGCCGGCGGACAGGCATGGGCGGCGTCGGCGTACGGCCGGCGGCGGGCCCCGGCGGCGAGGCGACCCGGCCCGGCCGCCGCGCCCTGCACGACCGCGCCCGTCATGACCGCACCTCCGGCGCCTGGGTCTGCGGGCGCGCCGGGCCGATGCGGACCAGCCGGCCCGGGAGCGCGCCCGTGTCCGCGGCGACGCCGCCGCCCGTCGAGTTCATAGGCAGCCACACCACCCGGTCGGGCATCTCGCTGACCTGGAGCGGCAGTTCGACCGCGCCCGCGGGGCCGGTGACCTTCAGCAGGTCGCCGTCCTTCACGCCGCTCTCGGCCGCCGTCGCCGCCGAGAGCCGGGCCGTCGCCGCGTGGCGGGTGCCGGCCAGGGCCTCGTCGCCCTGCTGGAGCAGGCCCTGATCGAGCAGGAGCCGGTGGCCCGCCAGGACCGCCTCGCCCTCGCCCGGGCGGGGCAGCGGCTGCGCGGACTCCGCGGGCTCGCTCGCCCGCGTCCCGTCCCAGCCGCCGAGCCGGTCCATCTCGGTCCGCACCGACTTCAGATCCGGCAGCCCGAACGCGACGTCCATGGCGTCCGCCAGCATGTGCAGCACCCGCGCGTCGGCCGGCGCCAGGCGCCGTGTCATCTGCTCGGGCTTGAGCGCGGCCTCGAACGGCCTGGCCCTGCCCTCCCAGTTGAGGAACGTGCCGGGTTTCTCCGCGACGGCCGCGACCGGGAAGACCACGTCCGCGCGCTCGGTGACCTCGCTCGGCCGCAGCTCCAGCGAGACCAGGAACCCGACGTCGTCGAGCGCCTGGCGCGCGCGGGCCGGGTCGGGCAGGTCCGCGACCTCGACGCCGGCCACCAGCAGCGCGCCGAGCTCGCCGGTGGCCGCGGCCTCGACGATCTGGCCGGTGTCGCGTCCATAGCGGTGCGGAAGCTCGCGCACCCGCCAGGCCGCCGCGGTCTCCTCGCGGGCCCGCGGGTCGGTGGCGGGACGGCCGCCGGGCAGCAGCGAGCAGATCGCGCCCGCCTCGACCGCGCCGCGCTCGCCGGCCCGCCGCGGGATCCACACCAGGTCCGCCCCGGTGGCCGCCGCGGTGCACACGGCCGCGGTGAGCCCGCCGGGCACGCCCGCGAGCCGCTCGCCGACCACGATCACCGCGCCCTCGGTGCGCAGCGCCGCCGCCGCTCGCTCGCCGTCCCCGTCCAGTCCGGCGCCGGACGCCAGCGCGTCCAGCCACTCGGTCTCGGTGCCGGGGGCGGCGGGCAGCAGCGTGCCGCCCGCCTTCTCCAGGCCGCGGGTGGCGTACGAGGCCAGCGCGAAGGTGCGCTGTCCGTGCTTGCGGTGGGCCTTGCGCAGCCGCAGGAAGACGCCGGGGGCCTCCTCCTCGGACTCGAACCCGGCGAGCAGCACCGCCGGGGCCTTCTCCAGCGATCCATAGGTGACGCCGGCGCCGTCCAGGTCCCGTCCGCGCCCTGCGACGCGGGCGGCCAGGAAGTCGGCCTCCTCGGCGGAGTGCGCCCTGGCCCGGAAGTCGACGTCGTTGGTGTCGAGGGCGACCCGGGCGAACTTGGCGTACGCGTACGCGTCCTCGACCGTCAGCCGGCCGCCTGCCAGGACGCCCGCCCGGCCGCGCGCCGCGCCCAGCCCGCGGGCCGCCGCCTCCAGCGCCTCCGGCCAGCTCGCCGGCTCCAGGGCGCCCGCCTCGTTGCGCACCAGCGGAGTGGTCAGCCGGTCGGGCTTCTGCGCGTACCGGAACGCGAAGCGTCCCTTGTCGCACATCCACTCCTCGTTGACCTCGGGGTCGTCCGCCGCGAGGCGCCGCATGACCTTGCCGCGCCGGTGGTCCGTGCGGGTCGCGCAGCCGCCCGCGCAGTGCTCGCACACGCTCGGCGAGGACACCAGGTCGAAGGGGCGGGAGCGGAACCGGTACGCCGCCGAGGTCAGCGCTCCCACCGGGCAGATCTGGATGGTGTTCCCGGAGAAGTACGACTCGAAGGGGTCGCCCTCGCCGGTGCCGACCTGCTGGAGCGCGCCCCGCTCGATCAGCTCGATCATCGGGTCGCCCGCGACCTGGTTGGAGAAGCGGGTGCAGCGGGCGCACAGCACGCACCGCTCGCGGTCGAGCAGCACCTGTGTGGAGATCGGCACCGGCTTCTCGTACGTCCGCTTCCTGCCCTCGAAGCGGGAGTCCGTGTCGCCCACCTGCATCGCCTGGTTCTGCAGCGGGCACTCGCCGCCCTTGTCGCAGACCGGGCAGTCCAGCGGGTGGTTGATCAGCAGCAGCTCCATCACGCCGCGCTGCGCCTTCTCGGCGACCGGCGAGGTCAGCTGCGACTTGACGACCATCCCGTCGGTGCAGGTGATCGTGCAGGAGGCCATCGGCTTGCGCTGGCCCTCGACCTCGACGATGCACTGGCGGCAGGCGCCGGCCGGGTCGAGCAGCGGGTGGTCGCAGAAGCGCGGGATCTCGATGCCGAGCAGCTCGGCGGCGCGGATGACCAGGGTGCCCTTGGGCACGGAGATCTCGACGCCGTCGATGGTCAGGGTGACGAGGTCCTCGGGCGGCACCGCCGGAGTGCCGGAGCCGGCGGCGTTGGACGTCGTGACGGTCATGCCCGCACCTCCGCGTGCTGGTCGGCCCAGAGAGTCGACTTGGCCGGGTCGAAGGGGCAGCCGTTGCCCGTGATGTGCTGCTCGTACTCCTCGCGGAAGTACTTCAGCGAGGAGAAGATCGGGCTCGCCGCGCCGTCGCCGAGCGCGCAGAACGACTTGCCGTTGATGTTGTCGGCGATGTCCGCGAGCTTGTCGAGGTCGGCCATGACGCCCTTGCCTGCCTCGATGTCGCGAAGGAGCTGGACGAGCCAGTACGTGCCCTCGCGGCAGGGCGTGCACTTGCCGCAGGACTCGTGGGCGTAGAACTCGGTCCACCGCGTCACGGCCCGCACCACGCAGGTGGTCTCGTCGAAGCACTGGAGCGCCTTGGTGCCGAGCATCGAGCCGGCCGCGCCCACGCCCTCGTAGTCCAGCGGGACGTCGAGGTGCTCCTCGGTGAACATCGGGGTCGAGGAGCCGCCCGGGGTCCAGAACTTGAGGCGGTGTCCGGCGCGCATGCCGCCGCTCATGTCGAGCAGCTGGCGGAGCGTGATGCCGAGCGGGGCCTCGTACTGTCCGGGTCCTGCGACATGGCCGCTGAGGGAGTAGAGCGTGAAGCCGGGGGACTTCTCGCTGCCCATCGACTTGAACCAGTCCTTGCCCCGGTTGAGGATCGCGGGAACCGACGCGATGGACTCCACGTTGTTCACCACAGTGGGGCACGCGTACAGACCGGCGACCGCGGGGAAGGGGGGTCGCAGCCGGGGCTGGCCGCGGCGGCCCTCGAGGGAGTCCAGCAGCGCCGTCTCCTCGCCGCAGATGTACGCGCCCGCGCCCGCGTGCACGGTGAGCTCGAGGTCGAGTCCGCTGCCGAGGACGTCCTTGCCGAGGTAGCCCGCTTCGTACGCCTCGCGCACGGCCTCGTGCAGCCTGCGCAGCACGGGCACGACCTCGCCGCGCAGATAGACGAAGGCATGGCTGGAGCGGATCGCGTAGCAGGCGATCACGATCCCCTCGATCAGGGAGTGCGGGTTGGCGAACAGGAGCGGGATGTCCTTGCAGGTCCCGGGCTCCGACTCGTCGGCGTTGACGACCAGGTAGTGCGGCTTTCCGTCGCCCTGCGGGATGAACTGCCACTTCATCCCGGTGGGGAAGCCCGCGCCGCCGCGGCCGCGCAGACCGGAGTCCTTGACGTACGCGATGAGGTCGTCGGGCGACATGGCCAGCGCCTTGCGCAGGCCCTGGTACCCCTCGTGGCGCCGGTAGGTCTCCAGCGTCCAGGACTCGTCGTCGTCCCAGAACGCGGACAGGACGGGTGCGAGCAGCTTCTCGGGACTCGTGTCTCCTCCGGCCTCCGGCCGGGAGGGACCCCCATACTCGGTGGACAACGTCATCACTCCCCCTCCTCGGTGACCGGGCCGGACGGGTGGTTCGGGTCGGAGTCCGACGTGTTCTGCGGCGCGTCGTGCGAGCTGAGGTGCTGGGCGCCGGGCTGCGCCCTGTCCTGCCGGGCCTCGCCGCGCGGGGAGACGATCCGGGCCGCGGTCGTCTCGCCCTTGGCGAGCCTCAGTCCGATCAGCGAGGCGGGGCCCGCGCCGCCGGTGGCCTCGACCGCGCCGGGGCGCTCGTCGGGGAAGCCGGCCAGGATCCGCGCGGTCTCCTTGAACGTGCACAGGGGCGCGCCGCGGGTGGGCGAGACCTCCCGGCCCGCGCGCAGGTCGTCGACCATCTGCTTGGCGCTGGCGGGAGTCTGGTTGTCGAAGAACTCCCAGTTGACCATCACCACGGGCGCGAAGTCGCAGGCCGCGTTGCACTCGATGTGCTCGAGGGTGACCTTGCCGTCGTCGGTCGTCTCGTTGTTGCCGACGCCGAGGTGCTCCTTGAGCTCCTCGAAGATCGCGTCGCCGCCCATGACCGCGCAGAGCGTGTTGGTGCAGACGCCGACCTGGTAGTCGCCCGAGGGCCTGCGCCGGTACATCGAGTAGAAGGTGGACACGGCGGTGACCTCGGCGGTGGTCAGCTCCAGCACCTCGGCGCAGAACCGGACGCCGGTACGGGTGACGTGCCCTTCCTCGGACTGCACCAGGTGCAGCAGCGGCAGCAGGGCGGACCGGCTGTCGGGGTAGCGGGCGATCACCTCCTTGGCGTCCGCCTCGAGCCTGGCGCGCACGTCGGCCGGGAAGTCGGGGGCGGGGAGCTGCGGCATCCCCAGAGATACGTCCGTCATCGGTCGACGCCTCCCATCACGGGGTCGATGGACGCGACGGCGACGATGACGTCGGCGACCTGGCCGCCCTCGCACATCGCCGCCATGGCCTGCAGGTTGGTGAAGGACGGATCGCGGAAGTGGACCCGGTAGGGGCGGGTGCCGCCGTCGGAGACGACGTGGACGCCCAGCTCGCCCTTGGGCGACTCGACGGCCGCGTACGCCTGTCCGGCGGGGACCCTGAAGCCCTCGGTCACCAGCTTGAAGTGGTGGATCAGGGCCTCCATGGAGGTGCCCATGATCTTCTTGATGTGGTCGAGGGAGTTGCCGAGCCCGTCCGGGCCGAGCGCGAGCTGCGCGGGCCAGGCGATCTTCTTGTCGGCGACCATGACCGGCCCCGGCTCCAGCCGGTCCAGGCACTGCTCGACGATCCGCAGCGACTGCCGCATCTCCTCCAGGCGGACGAGGAAGCGGCCGTACGCGTCGCAGGAGTCGGCGGTGGGGACCTCGAAGTCGTAGGTCTCGTATCCGCAGTACGGGTCGGTCTTGCGCAGGTCGTGGGCCAGGCCCGCGGAGCGCAGGATCGGCCCGGTGGCGCCGAGGGCCATGCAGCCGGTCAGGTCGAGGTAGCCGATGTCCTGCATACGGGCCTTGAAGATGGGGTTGCCGGTGGCGAGCTTGTCGTACTCCGGCAGGTTCTTCTTCATGGTCTTCACGAACTCGCGCACGGCGTCGACCGCGCCGGGCGGCAGGTCCTGGGCGAGTCCGCCGGGCCGGATGAACGCGTGGTTCATGCGCAGGCCGGTGATCAGCTCGTAGAGGTCCAGGATCATCTCGCGGTCCCGGAACCCGTAGATCATGATCGTGGTGGCGCCGAGCTCCATGCCGCCGGTGGCGATGCACACCAGGTGGGAGGAGAGCCGGTTCAGCTCCATCAGCAGGACGCGGATGGCCGTCGCCCGGTCCGGGATGTCGTCGGTGACGCCGAGCAGCTTCTCCACGCCCAGGCAGTACGCCGTCTCGTTGTAGAACGAGGTGAGGTAGTCCATGCGCGTCACGAAGGTCGTGCCCTGCGTCCAGGTCCGGAACTCGAGGTTCTTCTCGATGCCGGTGTGCAGGTAGCCGATGCCGCAGCGGGCCTCGGTGACGGTCTCGCCGTCGATCTCGAGGATCAGCCGGAGCACCCCATGGGTGGAGGGGTGCTGCGGACCCATGTTGACGACGATCCGCTCGTCGTCGGCGCGGGCCGCGGACTGGACGATCTCGTCCCAGTCGCCGCCGGTGACCGTGTAGACGGTCCCCTCGGTGGTCTCGTGGGGCGATGAAGGCGAAGTGCTCACGAGTACGACCTCCGCTGGTCCGGAGCCGGGATCTGGGCGCCCTTGTACTCGACGGCGATGCCGCCGAGCGGATAGTCCTTGCGCTGCGGGAAGCCCTGCCAGTCGTCCGGCATCATGATCCGGGTGAGGGCGGGGTGGCCGTCGAAGACGAGCCCGAAGAAGTCGTACGTCTCGCGCTCGTGCCAGTCGTTCGTCGGATAGACCGAGACGAGCGACGGGATGTGCGGATCGGCGTCGGGGGCGGAGACCTCGAGGCGGATCAGCCGGCCGTGGGTGAGCGAGCGCAGGTGGTAGACGGCGTGCAGCTCGCGGCCCTTGTCCTGGAGGTAGTGGACGCCGCTGACGCCGGTGCAGAGCTCGAAGCGCAGCGCGGGGTCGTCCCGCAGGGTGCGCGCCACCTGGAGCAGGTGCTCGCGCGCGATGTGGAAGGTGAGCTCGCCGCGGTCGACGACCGTCTTCTCGACGGCGTTCTCGGGGACGAGCCCCTGCTCCTCCAGCGCGCCCTCGAGCTCGTCGGCGACCTCGTCGAAGTAGCCGCCGTAGGGGCGGTGGGAGGCGCCGGGCAGTGTCACCGTTCTGACGAGCCCGCCGTAGCCGCTGGTGTCCCCGCCGTTCGCGGCGCCGAACATGCCCCTGCGGACGCCGATCACGTCGCCGCTCTCGTCGCGGGGGGCGGGCACCTCGTTGCCGTTGGCGCTCGCGCCGTTGCTCTCGGTCATCGGAGCAGCCCCTTCATCTCGATGAGGGGGAGCGCCTTGAGGGCCGCGTCCTCCGCCTCGCGGGCCGCCTCCTGCGCGTTCACGCCGAGCTTGGAGCTCTGGATCTTCTGGTGGAGCTTGAGGATGGCGTCCATCAGCATCTCCGGGCGGGGCGGACAGCCCGGCAGATAGATGTCGACGGGGACGATGTGGTCGACGCCCTGGACGATCGCGTAATTGTTGAACATTCCGCCCGACGACGCGCAGACGCCCATGGAGATGACCCACTTGGGGTTGGGCATCTGGTCGTAGACCTGCCGCAGCACGGGCGCCATCTTCTGGCTGACCCGGCCGGCCACGATCATCAGGTCGGCCTGGCGCGGCGAGCCGCGGAAGACCTCCATGCCGAAGCGCGCCAGGTCGTAGCGGCCGGCGCCGGTCGTCATCATCTCGATGGCGCAGCAGGCGAGGCCGAAGGTCGCGGGGAAGACGGATGACTTGCGCACCCAGCCCGAGGCCTGTTCGACGGTGGTGAGCAGAAAACCGCTCGGCAGCTTCTCTTCGAGTCCCATTGGTGGCCCCTCAGCCCCTCAGTCCCATTCCAGGCCGCCTCGCCGCCATACATACGCATAGGCGACGAAGACGGTGAGCACGAAGAGCAGCATCTCCACGAGCCCGAAAAGCCCCAGGGCGTCGAAGGTGACCGCCCAGGGGTAGAGGAAGACGATCTCGATGTCGAAGACGATGAAGAGCATCGCCGTCAGGTAGTACTTGATGGGAAAGCGGCCGCCTCCGGCCGGTGTGGGCGTCGGCTCGATGCCGCACTCGTACGCTTCCAGTTTCGCGCGGTTATACCGCTTTGGGCCGATAAGCGTGGCCATGACCACGGAGAAGATCGCAAACCCTGCCCCGAGGGCGCCGAGCACAAGGATGGGCGCGTAAGCATTCACCCTCCCCGCTCCTTCCAGTCGTCCTTGACCGTTGGACCGCACCGGGCAACCGCCTCGCCGCCTCGAAGATCGTGCACATGTGAGGCAGTTCACAAGCCCGACTGCCCCGCATCCTATGCCTGCCGGTCTGTGATCTGCGACACGGGGTGCGCCAACGTCTTTGTGATCTTCACCACCAGGCGAAGGATCATGAAGTCGGATGAGCGGTGATCTTCATGCGTGAAGCGCCCGAGCGATCACGAGACGTGACATTCAAGGGTGTTACCGCTGGTCGCAGGCGTGCTCCCCTATCAAGGGATGGCGCATACAGGCAAATTGGCGATGGACCGCAACGGGTGATAAAGGACGGCTCGTCACTCGACCGAGGGGGCGACGGAGTTCGAAGTGGACGCGTGCACTCGTTCACGAGCTCCCGAGCGGGTCGGCGTAGACCATTCTGTGACCTGCACCACTCCCGTTCCGTTGCACTAAAAGCGGGCTTGGCCATCGGTGTGAAGGGGTGGTAAGCGCCAGGCAATTCGGACCTTTTATGGAAAGCCAATGATCACAGCTGTGATCATGGGCGCCCGTTTTGCCCGTTACGGCGTCAATAAGGCTGCCCACAGAGCGGATTCGGGGATTCCGGCCACAACTGTGGCGCAACACACGTTTCTTGAAGGGAACCCGGGGGACTGATAGCCGTAGTTCTCATGTCCCACACCGCTCACATACCCAGCCACCGGAAACCCCGCCGCAGCGCTTCGAAGATCGCGATCCGCGCCGGAGTTGCCGGTGGCTTCCTCGGCACCCTCGCGGTGGCCGGTGCTGCCGGGCCGGCGAACGCCGAGCCGGTGACCGAGACCATCGAGATGCCCACCCTGACGTCCGCGGGCCTGTCCGCGGCCGTCGCCCAGTCCGCCCAGTCCACGCAGCAGGTCGCGCTCGACCTCGAGCTGCAGGCCCAGGAGAACGCCGCGGCCGACAAGGCCGCGAAGGCCGCCAAGAAGGCCAAGGCCGAGGCGGACCGCAAGGCCGAGGCCAAGGAGAAGGCCGAGGCGAAGGAGCGCGCCGAGGCCGCCCAGGAGCGCTCGTCCCGCACCGCCGAGCGCACCAGCCTCTCCGCGTCCGCGAGCGCCTCCAGCTCCGCCCCGGCGAGCGGCTCCGCGGCGACCGTCGTCGCCTTCCTCAAGGCGCAGCTCGGCGACGCGTACATCATGGGCGCCACCGGCCCCAACGCCTGGGACTGCTCCAGCCTGGTCCAGGCCGCCTTCCGCGAGGTCGGCGTCGACCTCCCGCGCGTCTCCCAGGACCAGTCCCTCGCGGGCACCCAGGTGGGCACGTCCAACCTCCAGGTCGGCGACATCCTGTACTGGGGCGGTGCGGGCTCCGCGTACCACACCGGTGTCTACATCGGCGACGGCAAGTACCTCGACGCCGCCAACCCCGGCAAGGGCGTCGTGATCCAGGACCTGTCGGGCTACCCGGCGACGGGCGCGGTCCGCGTCCTGTGATCTGACCGTCTCACACGCCTGAAAGGGCCGCGGCTCCCCCGCTCGGGGAGGTAGCCGCGGCCCTTGTGTGCGTGTGGGCGTTCTGTGCGTCCGCGTACGGGGTCGGGCCCTCAGGTGCGGGCACCAGGCACCCGGCGATGAGGTCTGAGCCCTCAGGGGCCAGCCAAGCCAGGCGGCAGGACTCGCCATGCAGGCCGCAAGCCTCAGACCGCGGGCCTCAGGCGCACGCTGCACGCCGAAGGGTCAGCCGCGCCAGGCCGCAGACCTCAGCCCGCAGAACCCCACGCCCCACGCCCCACGCCTCACGCCTTGCGGAACGACTCGATCAGGCGGGCGTAGCTGTCGCCGCCGTGGCCCGCCGCGGCCGCCTTGGCCATCAGTTCGCGGTGCAGCTCCGGCAGCCGTCCGTCGATCCCCCGGTCCCGGCCCGCGTGCAGCAGGTGCTCGACCGCCACCAGCTGTACGTCGATCGTGGCGTCGTCCCCCGGGTAGCTGCCGTCGTCGATCTGCCCCGCGTAGAGGTCCATGAAGCCGGCCACCCCCGTCAGCCAGCGGACGGCGATCGCGGTGAACTCCTTCGCCCCCACCCCGTCCGCGCCGACCAGCGCCGTCGCGTGCAGCCAGCCGCCGAACACCGACCACATCAGGCCCAGCAGCCCGGTGTCGTACAGCGAGGCCACCCCCGCGTCCTCGCCCAGGTCGATGGGCTCGCCCAGCGCGGACAGCGTCTCCCGGTGCTCCGCGAGCGTCTGCGGCGAGCCGCTGTACAGGAGCATGATCGCCGGGTTCCCGATGCCGGGCGGCGTCGACATGATCCCGCCGTCGAGGTACCGGGCGCCGTGCCCGGCGGCCCAGCCGGCGGACTCCCGGGCCTGCTCCGGGGAGCCGGACGTCAGATTGACCAGGACCCGGCCGGCGAGCGCGTCGGCGACGGGGTCGAGGAGCTCGTGCACGGCGGCGTAGTCCAGGACGCAGACCACCACGACCTCGCTCGCGGCGACCGCATCGGCCACCGTGCCGGCCCGCACCGCGCCCCGCTCGACCAGCGCCTTCGCCTTGTCGGGCGTGCGGTTCCACACGGTCGTGGGGTGTCCGGCGGCCAGGAAGGCCCCGGCGAGGGCCGTTCCCATCTGGCCGAGCCCGATGACGGTGACCTTTTCGCGGCTCATGTGCGCTCTCTCCTCGTTCGCGTGGTTTTCTCGGTACGAGATCCACACTCGCAGCGCCCGCGAGCCGTCGACAGTGGCAGGACTGCCTCCATCCGAACCATTCGTGCCAGGGCTTTCGCCTACGCTTCCCGCATGAGCAGCAGCCCGGGAACCGTCGCCGTAGCCGTCGTCCAGGACGCGGGCATCTCCCTGTGGGAGCTGTACGAACTCTCCATCGCCTGCACGGTGTTCGGCATCCCGCACCCCGACCTCGCCGACCCCTGGTACGAGCTGCGGCTGTGCGGCGCCGGCGGGGACTCGGGCGGCGCCGGCTTCTCGCTGCGCGCGGACCACGGCCTCGACGGCCTCGTCGGCGCGGACACCGTGATCGTGCCGTCCGTGCCGGACGCCGTCGTCGAGGAGGGCCAGGAGCCGCCCGGCGAACTCGTCGAGGCGCTGCGGGAGGCCGCCGCCTCGGGGGCCCGGATGGTCTCGCTGTGCACGGGCGCGTTCGCGCTCGCCGCGGCCGGGCTGCTGGACGGCCGCCGCGCCACGGCCCACTGGCAGCACACCCGCGAACTGGCCGCCCGCCACCCGAAGGTGATCGTCGACGACTCGGTGCTCTACACCGACGACGGATCGGTGCTCACCAGCGCGGGCGCGACCGCCGCGCTCGACCTGTGCCTGCACCTGGTCCGCCGCGACCTCGGCGCGCACGTCGCGGGCCAGCTCGCCCGCCGGCTGGTGGTCCCGGCCCACCGCACGGGCGGCCAGGCCCAGTTCATCGAGCAGCCGGTACCCGCGGGCGACGACGACAGCCTCGGCCCCGTGCTCCAGTGGGCGACGCGCCACCTGGACGAGCCGCTGACCGTCCAGGACCTGGCGCGCCAGGCCCGGATGAGCCCGCGCACCTTCTACCGCCGCCTCCAGGAGGCCACCGGCACGACGCCGCTCCAGTGGCTGCTGGACCAGCGCATCGCGCGCGCCCAGAGCCTGCTGGAGTCGACGGGGCTGCCCGTCGACCGGATCAGCGAGCAGAGCGGTCTGGGCTCGGCGGCCAATCTGCGCCGCCACTTCACCCGGTCGGTCGGGGTCTCCCCGACCGACTACCGGCGGGCGTTCAGGCCTTCGGGGCCACCTTCGAGAGACCGTTGATGATGCGGTCCATCGCGTCGCCGCCCGAGGGGTCGGTGAGGTTGGCGAGCATCTTCAGCGTGAACTTCATCAGCAGCGGGTGGGTCAGACCGCGCTGCGTCGCGATCTTCATGACCTTGGGGTTGCCGATGAGCTTCACGAAGGCGCGGCCGAGCGTGTAGTAGCCGCCGTAGGTGTCCTTGAGGACCTTCGGGTAGCGGTGCAGGGCGAGTTCGCGCTGGGCGTCGGTCGCGCGGGCGTGCGCCTGGACGATGACGTCGGCGGCGATCTGCCCGGACTCCATGGCGTAGGCGATGCCCTCGCCGTTGAAGGGGTTCACCAGGCCGCCCGCGTCGCCGACCAGCAGCAGGCCGCGGGTGTAGTGCGGCTGCCGGTTGAAGGCCATCGGGAGCGCGGCGCCGCGGATCGGCATCGTCATGTTCTCCTCGGTGTACCCCCAGTCCTCGGGCATCGAGGCGCACCAGGCCTTCAGCACCTCGCGCCAGTCGAGCTCCTTGAAGGAGGCCGATGTGTTGAGCACGCCGAGGCCGACGTTCGAGGTGCCGTCGCCCATGCCGAAGATCCAGCCGTAGCCGGGCAGCAGGCGGTCCTCGCCCGGTCCGCGCCGGTCCCACAGCTCCAGCCAGGACTCCAGGTAGTCGTCGTCGTGGCGGGGAGAGGTGAAGTACGTCCGCACGGCCACGCCCATCGGCCGGTCCTCGCGCCGGTGCAGGCCCATCGCGAGGGAGATCCGGGAGGAGTTGCCGTCGGCGGCGACGACGAGCGGAGCGTGGAAGGAGACGGGGGTCTTCTCCTCGCCCATCTTGGCGTGGACGCCGGTGATCCGGCCGGTGCGGTCGTCGATGATCGGGGCGCCGACGTTGCACCGCTCGTGCAGCCGTGCGCCCGCCTTCTGCGCCTGCCGGGCCAGCTGCTCGTCGAAGTCGTCCCGCTTGCGGACGAGTCCGTAGTCCGGGTAGGAGGCGAGATCCGGCCAGTCGAGCTGGAGGCGCACCCCGCCGCCGATGATCCGCAGGCCCTTGTTCCGCAGCCAGCCGGCCTCCTCGGAGATGTCGATGCCCATCGACACCAGCTGCTTGGTGGCGCGGGGGGTCAGCCCGTCGCCGCAGACCTTCTCGCGCGGGAACGCGGTCTTCTCCAGCAGCAGCACGTCCAGTCCCGCCTTGGCGAGGTAGTACGCGGTCGTGGAGCCGGCCGGGCCTGCCCCGACGACGATCACATCGGCGGTGTGCGCCGTGTTCTTGACGAGTGGCTCGGTCACGGCGGGTTCTCCCGAAGACTCGATATTGCGTACCGATATTGCGTACCGATCGGCACTGGACCTGTGCAGTCTATGGGGGCCTGCTGATCCACAGACTGAAGGGCTCCTCCCTATGACAAGGCCGCTCCCCGCCGTCCAGTTGCGTGTGCCCACCGACGAGGACGCCCTGACCTGGCATCGGGCCTTCGACGATCCGGAGGTCATGGAGTTCCACGGCGGGGCGTCGGCGGAGCTTTCGGAGTACGAGGAGCTGACCGCCCGGCAGCGCAGACACGACGCCGAACGGGGCTTCTGCTTCTGGACGATGCTGGACGAGTCGGGCGAGGTCATCGGCTTCACCGGCGCGCAGCCGTGGCCGCACGAGGGCTTCGGCCCGGTCGGCGAGATCGAGATCGGCTGGCGTCTGACCCGCGCCGCGTGGGGCAAGGGGTACGCGACGGCCGCCGCCCGCACCACGCTGGAGCGGGTGCGGGCGGCGGGGGTGGAGCGGGTGGTCGCGATGGTCGACGCGCGCAACGCGCGGTCGATCGCGGTGATCGAGCGGCTCGGGATGGAGCTCGTCGAGACCTTCACGACGCCGAGGTCCCAGCGGAAGGGCTACTGCTTCCGCCTGGACCTCGGCGCCGAGGCGTCGACTAGCCGACCTTGAAGGTCTTGATCGCGGTCGAGAACACCACGTCCTGGTCCGGGTCCCAGTCCGCGGCGCGGCCGGCGGCGAGGATCGCGTACTCCGTGCCGTCCGCGGCGACGAAGGCCTGGTCGATCACGTGCCGCCGCAGGTCGCTCTCGTCGGGCTCGGGCACGTGCGTGAACTCCCAGAGCGCGCCGGGGCGGCCCTGGAAGGTGTTCTGGGTCAGCTGGGCGCGCTGGTAGTCGGCGCCGGTGTTCGCCAGGTGCTTCTTCTCCAGGCCGAGGAAGTTCTCGTACGACGACATCGGCGTGTTCGGGACGATGCCGACCTGGAGGTACGCGCCGCCGGTCGGGGCCTCGTAGAAGATCTGGCTGCCGGCCTGGCGGCGCTTCCAGCCGTCCATCACGCCGACGGCGAACCCGGCGGGGTCCTGCTTCAGCGAGAACCCGGAGGGGAGGGCCTCGCCGCCTGCGGCGCCGCCAGAGGAGCTGTCCGAGCCGTCTACGGCGCTCGCCGAAGGAGTCGCCGAGGGGCCGGCGGTGGGGTCGGCTGTGGGGCTCGTCGACGGCGTCCCCGGCGTGCTCTGGGAGGGCGAGGGCGTCGGGCTCGCGGACGCGACGGGCTTCTCGTCCTTCCGCGTGTCGGCGTCGGCGCCCTTGTCCTTCTGGAGCATGAGCACCCCGGCGGCGCCGCCTCCGCCGATCACGAACGCGGCGGTGAGGGTCGCGGTCCAGACGACGACCTTCCGCTTGCGCTCGCCGGAGGCGGGGGCGGGCTCGGGGGCGGGGCCGATCTGCACGGCGTACGGGTCGTGCGGCGCCGGGGCGTAGGGCGCGGCGGCGTGGTGGGCGGGCGCGGGGGCGGGCGCGGGGGCGAGATCGAAGCCGGGGGCGGTGGCGGGGTGCGGCGCGGGCTGATCGAATCCCGGCGCGGGCGCGGACCCCGGCGCGGGCTGGTCGAGCCCCGGCGCGGTCGCCGGGTGCGGCACCGGCTGCTCAAAGCCCGGCGCGGGCTGCTGGAAGCCGGGCGCGGGTGCAGATCCCGGCACCGGCTGATCGAACCCAGGCGCGGTCGCCGGGTGCGCCGCCGGCTGCTCAAAGCCCGGCGCGGGCTGGTCGAACCCCGGCGTCGGCTGCTGGAAGCCCGGCGCGGGCGTGGATCCCGGTGTCGGCGGGGTGTACGGGAGCGGCGGCGCGTACACCGGCGGCGCCGCCGTGCGCCCCGCCGCCCGCAGGACGAACGGGCCCAGGAACGTCGCCGCTCCCACCCACAGCAGACCGAACAGCAGCCCGTCCGGAACGCTCGGCGCGAACTCCCACGTGCCCTGCCCGCCGATGTCCGACACCCCGCCCGACATCTCGGCGGAGAATCCGCTGACGCTCAGGAACAGCAGGATCAGGCCCAACGAGAACACCCCGACCAGCACCTGCTCGCGCCGGTCGGCCGAGCGGCGGGCCGCCCAGACGCCCAGGATCAGCGCGCAGACCGCGCCGAGCGCCAGCGTCCCGGCCATCGCGCCGCCGCCCCACTCGTCGCCGATCTCCCCCAGCCCGAACTTGCCGTGCTCCCGCAGGGAGCCGATCACGCTGAAGCCGCCGTCGACGTCGTACTCGACCGGCACGCCCCAGCTCAGCCCGAGCACCGCGAAGCCGAGGTTGGGCAGGATCGCCACGCCGGCCAGCAGGGCCTGGCCGTCCAGGTCGTCGGAGTTGGCGTACACGACGAAGCCGACCAGCGAGCAGATCGCGATCACGGCGCCGAGCGCCCGCAGGGCCGTTCCCAGGGAGCGGACCGTCGACTGCACGCCGGGCCGCTGCGCGAGCCAGAGCGCCAGATCGTCGCGTTGCAGCACGCCCGACGTCGCCAGGAGCGAGATCACCAGCGCGCCGAGCGCGGCCAGCAGCGGGGAGGAGGAGACCTCGACGCCCGCGATCGCGGGCTGGGCGAACAGACCGAGGACCAGCACCGCGCCGGTGACCAGCAGCGAGACCCGTACGGCCGCCTCCAGGCCCTCGCCGCGCGTACGCAGCATGCGCGCGCCCAGGCAGAGCGCGAGGACGAACAGGACGGTCACCGTCAGCGGGACGAGCGAGAACGTGATGGCGCCCTGCGCCGCGTCCAGGCCGGAGTCGCCGAGGCCGCGGCTGTCCGAGAAGCTCGAGTCGGATCCGCCGGGGTAGCCGGGGAAGTCGTCGCTCGAGATCCCACCGGACCCCGAAGACCCCGATGAGCCCGAGTCGCCGAACCGCGAGGGCCGGCTCTCCGTCGCCGTCATCTCGAAGCCGCCGCCGACGCCCTGGAGCAGCACGGCCAGCGCGATCCGCAGCCGGTCGCTCCAGCCGACGACGACCTCGTCGTCCTGTCCGTACGAGGGGATGGCGAGCGCCGCCGCGAGCACCAGCAGCAGACCGGCCGGCCAGGCGGCCGCCTTCGCCGAGGCGAGCCAGTCGCCGCGGAACACCCGGCCGAGAAACACGCCGGCGGGCGACGGCTGGACGGGCCCTGGGCCGTACCCCGGGGGCGGCGGAGGGGGAGGCGGAGCGAGCGGGGCGCCGGCGGGGACGGGCGGCCCGGAGGAGACCGGCGCTGCGGAGACCGGCGCTGCGGCCGGCCCGGAGGAGACCGGCGCGGGCGGCGCCTCCGGCGCGGGGACCTGCTCGCGCCCGCATTTCATGCAGAAGCGGGCCTCGTTGGGAGAGGGGTTTCCGCAGTGCGGGCAGTACGACGCCATGGGGAGCACTCCGAGGTGACACGCGGGGACGTGGAAGCTGACGGGGAGACGACCGCCGTCGACAGCGGTGGACGGTCGTAGACGACTGACACATCTTCCCCGGCTGGCGGTTCCCGTCAACTCGCTTTCCGCGTATGCCTCTTCACCATGCGTCGACGACGGGCGAGCGAATCCGGGGCTAGAAGACCGAGAGCCCGGTCAGCGTGGTGAAGCGGTCCAACGCCGCGACGCCCGCGACGGAGTTGCCGCGCGCGTCCAGTCCGGGGCTCCATACGCACAGCGTGCAGTGCCCCGGCACGACCGCGACGATCCCGCCGC
Organism: Streptomyces sp. NPDC051907; assembly: GCF_040681075.1. Classification (NCBI taxonomy): domain Bacteria; kingdom Bacillati; phylum Actinomycetota; class Actinomycetes; order Kitasatosporales; family Streptomycetaceae; genus Streptomyces; species Streptomyces sp. NPDC051907. The sequence continues at coordinate 25,025 of NZ_JBFAYB010000095.1, forward strand.
CCACGCCGCTCTTGCCCGGCAGCCCGACCCGGTAGGCGAACTCGCCGGCCGCGTCGTACGTACCGCAGGTCAGCATCACCGCGTTGATCTGCTTGGCCTCGCTGCGGGTCAGCAGCCGCGAGCCGTCCGCGCGCAGCCCGTGGCGGGCCAGGAAACGGGCGGCGAGCGCCAGGTCCGCGCAGCTCGTCTCGATCGAGCACTGCCAGAAGTAGTGGTCGAGGAGCATGGGGACGGGGTTGGTGATGTTGCCGTACGAGGCCATGAAGTGGGCCAGCGCCGCGTTGCGGTCGCCGAACGCGGACTCCGACTCGGCGACCTCCGGGTCGAAGGACAGGTCGGCGTTGCCGCTCTCCTGCCGCAGGAAGTCCAGGAGTTCGCTGCTCGCGTCGCCGGTGAGGGTCTGCAGCCGGTCGGTGACGACGAGGGCGCCCGCGTTGATGAAGGGATTGCGCGGGATCCCGTTCTCGTACTCCAGCTGCACCAGCGAGTTGAAGGGGTTGCCCGAGGGCTCCCGGCCGACGTGCTCCCAGAGGCTGTCGCCGCCGTGGGCGAGGGCCAGCGCGAGCGCGAAGACCTTGGTGATCGACTGGGCGGAGAAGGGGCGCTGCCAGTCCCCTACGCCGTACACCTGGCCGTCCAGGTCCGCGACGGCCATGCCGAAGCGGAACGGGTCGACCGAGGCGAGGGCGGGGATGTACTCGGCGGGCGTGCCGCTGCCGACGTGCCCGGCGACGTCCTGCGCGATGCGCTCCAGCAGCGCCTGGTAGTCCAGCTCCACAGCCGCTTACTTCGGCTTGGTTCCGCGGTGCAGCGCGACCACGCCGCCGGTCAGATTGCGCCAGGCGACGTTCTCCCAGCCGGCCTGCTGGAGCTTGCGCGCGAGCCCCGGCTGGTCGGGCCAGGACTGGATCGACTCGGCGAGGTAGACGTACGCGTCCGGGTTGGAGGAGACGGCCCGCGCGACCGGCGGCAGCGCCTTCATCAGGTACTCCTCGTACACCGTCCGGAACGGGGCCCAGGTCGCGTGCGAGAACTCGCAGATCACGACGCGTCCGCCCGGCTTGGCTACCCGGTACAGCTCCCGCAGCGCCGCGTCCGTCTCATGGACGTTGCGCAGCCCGAAGGAGATCGTCACGGCGTCGAAGACGCCGTCGCGGAACGGCAGCCGCATCGCGTCGCCGGCGGTGAGCGGCAGCCACGGGTGGCGCTTCTTGCCCTCGCGGAGCATCCCCAAGGAGAAGTCGCACGGCACGACGTAGGCGCCGTCGGCCGTGAACGGCAGCGAGGAGGTGCCCGTGCCCGCGGCCAGGTCGAGGACCTTCTCCCCCGGGCGCGCGGCGACCGCCTTCGCGACCTGCTTGCGCCAGCGCCGGTCCTGGCCGAGCGAGATCACGTCGTTGGTGAGGTCGTAGTTCGCCGCCACGTCGTCGAACATCGAGGCGACTTCGTGCGGCTGCTTGTCCAGGGATGCTCGGGTCACGCACCCATTCAAGCAGCACCCTTCCGCTTGCCCGAGCCCGGGGATTTCGGAGTTCTGAGCGAGTTCGCGAACACCGCGCCCAGGATCAGCATGAACCCGACCAGGATCGCCAGGGCGGTCCACGGCGACATGGTGTTCTCGTCGTCGTCGGCCTCCTCGTCGTCGGCGTTCTCCTTCTCGTACCGCTCCTCGGCCGTCCCGGACGCGATCACGTCCACGAAGCGGGGCAGCGCGACGGCGAGCGGGTCGTCGTACGCGCCGAGCAGCAGGGCGGTGTCCGCGTCCCGGTCCACGCCGTACTCCTGGGCGTACAGGTCGCCGCCCCCGCGCTCCCGACGACGAGCGCTGCCTTCTCCGCGCGGTGCTCCGGTCCGCGGTAGGCCATGTCGTCGTTCACGGCACCCCGTCCGCCGGGGACCGTGCCGGTGCGCAGTCCGTTCAGCGCGACGACCGCGATGTCGGCGAGCGAGGCGTCCTCGTCGTCGCGCCAGCCCGAGAGCCCGTTCTCGACGACCGTCGGGTCCCCGGGAGTCTTCACGCCGTACGTCCGCAGCCTCGCCCGTCCGCTCTGGTCGACGTGCACATACGCGCCGTCCTCGCGCAGCCGGTCGTGCAGCAGCGCGAGGTAGGCGACGCCGAAGTCGCCGCTGCCGTCGCCCTCCCAGACCGGGCTGACGGCTATGTACACGGGGTACCCGGCGGCCTTCAGCTGCTGTGCGGCGGCGCGGATCCGCTGGACGTCGCCGGGCCCGACCGCGTGCGGGTCGAGATGGGGGCTGATGTAGACGGGGTCCTCGCGCAGGGCCTCGGCCGCGATGTCCGCGCGGGTGGGCGGCGGTTCGGCCGCGTGGGCGGCGCCTCCTCCCACGGCGAGCAGCACGGCGGCGGCCGCGGCCGCCGCCACTCGTACCACCGGCATCACTGGCCCCTCCCGTCACATAGGCGGGGCCACCCTACGCGCGCCGGTGCACCAGCCGTCCAGCCAATACGGTCGCGACGCAGCTTCCGGCGCCGTGCTCCCGCAGCGCTCGCGCCGGGAGTTCGTCGGCCGGGACGTCGAAGACGGCGAAGTCCGCGGGGGATCCGGGGGCGAGCGAGCCGGCGATCAGGGCGCTCAGCGGGAAGCCGGCGAAGGGGTCCAGCGCGAGCGCCCCGCCCTCGCGCCGAGAGCGCGCCTCCTCGACGCCCAGCGCCTCCACAGGCGGCTCCTCCACCCGCAGCCCCGAGCGCGCGACCGCCGTGCGCACCGAGGGCCGGGCGAACGGGCCGCTGACCGCGATCACGCCGTGCCGCAGCAGCCGTTGCAGCCCGCGCCGCGCGCTCGCGCCCCAGCGGGCGTCGTCCATCGCCAGCGCCGCGAGCGCCTGGCCGGTCAGCGGCTCGTCGCCGAGCTCCTCGGCCTCGCGCGGGTCCGGGTGGTAGGCGCCCTCGAGCAGCGCGAGCGACTGCGGGTGGCGCAGCCCCGGCGTCAGCAGCCCGGGCCAGCGCCGCACCCGCGCCTGCGGACGGGCCTCGGCCATCGCCTCGTACGGGCCGATCGCCACGATCAGCCCGGCGTCGACGGCGACGGCCCGGCAGTCCTCGGGGCGGCCGGCTCCGAAGACCCGGTCCGCCACATGGATCGTCTGCACCGCGGGCTCAGTTGGCCGAGAGGATCTTCAGCTCGGGGTGTGCCGTGCCGCCCTCGATCGCGGTGGACGAGATGTGCGAGGCGACGCGCTCGTCGACCGGGTCGTTCGCCGGGTCGTCGTGCACCAGGATGTGCTCGTACGTCGTCGTGCGCTGCGCCGGCACGCGGTCGGCGGTGCGGATCATGTCGATCATCTCGCGCAGGTTGGAGCGGTGCTTCGCGCCCGCCGAGGAGACGACGTTCTCCTCCAGCATGATCGAGCCGAGGTCGTCCGCGCCGTAGTGCAGCGTCAGCTGCCCGATCTCCTTGCCCGTGGTGAGCCACGAGCCCTGGATGTGGGCGATGTTGTCCATGAAGAGCCGCCCGATCGCGATCATGCGCAGGTACTCGAAGAGAGTGGCCTGCGTGCGGCCCTTCAGATGGTTGTTCTCCGGCTGGTACGTGTACGGGATGAAGGCCCGGAAGCCGCCCGTCCGGTCCTGTACGTCGCGGATCATCCGCAGATGCTCGATCCGCTCGGCGTTGGTCTCGCCGGTGCCCATGAGCATGGTCGAGGTGGACTCGACGCCGAGGCCGTGCGCGATCTCCATGATCTCCAGCCAGCGCTCGCCGCTCTCCTTCAGCGGCGCGATGGCCTTGCGGGGCCGCGCGGGCAGCAGCTCCGCGCCCGCGCCCGCGAACGAGTCCAGGCCGGCGGCGTGGATACGGCTGATGGCCTCCTCGGCCGAGACGCCGGAGATCTTGGCCATGTGCTCGATCTCGGAGGCGCCGAGCGAGTGGATCACCAGCTGGGGGAAGGCGCTCTTGATGGCGGAGAAGTGCTTCTCGTAGTACTCGACGCCGAAGTCCGGGTGGTGTCCGCCCTGGAACATGATCTGCGTGCCGCCGAGCTCGACGGTCTCCGCGCAGCGGCGCAGGATGTCGTCGAGGTCGCGGGTCCAGCCCTTGGCTGCGTCCTTGGGCGGGGCGTAGAAGGCGCAGAACTTGCACGCCGTGACGCATACGTTCGTGTAGTTGATGTTGCGCTCGATGATGTACGTCGCGATGTGCTCCGTGCCGGCGTACCGGCGGCGGCGCACGGCGTCGGCCGCCGCGCCCAGGGCGTGCAGCGGCGCGAAGCGGTAGAGGTCGAGCGCCTCCTCAGGGGTGATCCGACCACCCTCGGCGGCACGGTCGAGAACAGACTGAAGGTCGGCCTTCTCGGTCACCGGGATGTCCCTTTCAACGGGGTGCGGACGGACCGATCCAGCCTACGCCAGCAGGTCCAGACCCTCTCCGGCCCCCTCTTCCGACCCGCCGGATCACGCCCCCGCGCGCGACCGGGGGCGCTCAGTCCGCCCGTCCGACCGGGGGCGCTCAGTCCGCCCGTTCGAGCTTCGCGCTCGGGTTGCCGGCCCTGGACTCGTCGGAGACGTAGCTCAGCCGGTCGCCGTCGAGGGTCAGCTTCACCGTGTGGGCGTCGCCGGTGCAGTTGTTGCCGGGCTTGTCGCTGGCCTTGCCCTCGGCGACCAGTCGCTGCGCGGTGGCGCTGCGCAGCACGAGCTCGTCCTCGCAGGTGAAGCTGCCGAGGAGGTCGAACTGGCTGACCGTGCCGATCTTCTCGCCGGGCTTGCCGGCCTTGAGGACGACCTTGAAGTTCCCGGCGGCGATCTCGCTGCCCGCGAGGTCCACCGTGAAGGGCCCCTCCCAGGACCCGAGGAAGCCCTTCGGCACCTCGCCCGCCGCCGGGGGAGGCGTCGCGGCCTCGCTCTCGGCCGGGCTCTGGTCGGAGCCCTGGGCGTCGCTCTTCCCGTCTTCCTGGTTCAGCCTCAGCAGAAACGTCCCGCCTACGGTCACCGCCGCCAGCGCCCCCGCGACCGCCAGGGCGACCGTGCAGCTGACCCGCCGTCCCCGGCGCGGGCCGGGCTCCGAGCCGGCGGTCACCGAGATCGACAGCCGCGCGTCCTCGGGCGCCCGCTGCGCCGGCACAGGCACGGCCGGCGGCTCCGCGGACGGCAGCCCCGCGGAGGGCAGCCCCGCTGACGGCGACCCCGCGGCAGGCGCACGGTCGGCCGGGCCGGACCCGTGGACGGGCTCCATCGGCGGCCCGAACGTCCCGATCGCCGGGCTGCTGAAGGCGACGGGCCCCGACGCCGCCGGGTCGGCCGTCACCAGGTCGGCCGCCGCCGGGTCGGCCGTCACCGGGTCGGCCGCCGCCGGCTCCAGGTCCAGCAGGCTGATCGCGGACCGGCTGACCTGCTGGACCATCGCCCCCGGCAGCCATCCCGACCCGACCAGCGCGGCCGCCCCGCCGGGCGCGAGCCGGCCCGCGATCTGCGCGGGAGTCGGCCGTACGGAGGCGTCCTTGGCCAGGCAGTCCGCCACCAGCCGGCGCATGTCGCCCGCCAGAGAGCCCAGTTCGGGCTCCTCGTGGACCACCTTGTAGAGGAGAGCGGCCGAGGAGTCGCCCGGGAAGGGGGCCGCGCCCGTCGCCGCGTACGCCAGCACCGCGCCCAGCGAGAAGACGTCCGCCGCGGCGGTGACGCCCTTGCCGAGGATCTGCTCCGGCGACATGTATCCGGGCGAGCCCACCGAGACGCCGGTGGAGGTCAGCGAGGCGGTGCCGTCGGTGGCGCGGGCGATCCCGAAGTCGATCAGCCGGGGCCCGTCCAGGGTGAGCAGCACGTTGGACGGCTTCACGTCCCGGTGCACGAGACCGAGGGCGTGCACGGCCGTGAGCGCCTCCGCGAGCCCGGCGCCGAGCACCCGCACCGCGTGCTCGGGCAGCGGGCCGTGCTCGTTGACCGCCTGGGAGAGGGCGGGGCCCGCCACATAGCCGGTGGCGACCCACGGCACCGGGGCCTCCGGGTCCGCGTCGAGGACCGGCGCGGTCCACTGGCCGCCGACGCGCCGCGCGGCCTCCACCTCGCGGCGGAAGCGCTCCCGGAACTCCTCGTCGAGGGCGTAGTGCGGGTGGACGACCTTGACGGCGACCGTGCGGCCGCCGGCGCTGCGCCCCAGGTAGACGCGGCCCATGCCGCCCGCCCCCAGCCTGCCGAGCAGTCGATACGCGCCGATGCTTCGCGGCTCGCCCGGATCCAGCGGCTGCATCCCCAACTCCCCCGATCGCCCTGCCAGCACGTCGCGTGCTCCGGCTCAGCGTAGGGCCGTGGTGCGCCGCGTCACGAGGATTGAGATCGCACCGCAGCCAACCGATCGGGGCGTTCGGCCGTCTCCAAGGACGTATATCTCACGGCTTGTCCCGATCCCACCTGTGCCAGAACACCGGAGTCCCGCCATGAAACGCCTGCCCAAGGCCCTCATAGCCGCCGTCGCCATCGGCTCTGTCGCACTCGTCGCCGGCTGCTCGGACGAGGGCGAGCCGGTCTCGTTCGACGGACCGAGCGCGCGGTCGGTCCCGCGGCAGGTGGGCGCGAGCAGCTCGGCCGCGGACAAGGCCGCGGCGGAGGCCGCCGCCAAGACGCGGATGCCGACCGGTCCGAAGGCGTCCTTCACCATCCAGAACACCCTCGGCGACGGCACGAAGATCGGCGTCACGACCCTGGTGGGCAAGAAGTCGGGCTTCACGGGCAAGGTGTGGGTGTGGGCTCCGAAGCAGTACTTCGACCCCGCGTACGCGAACAGCGGCTTCCCCGTCCTGATCGCCCTGCCCGGCGGGAAGGGGTACCCCAACAACTACTGGATGGGCACCGACCTCAAGCTCGAGCGGAACATCGCCAAGTGGTCGAAGGACGGCACGAGCCTGCCCTTCGTCGTGGTGATGCCGGTGCTCAACCCGGACGCCAAGCACTACTACGACGGCAGCGACATCCCGGACCAGCCCAAGATGGGCACCTGGATGACGGAGGACGTCCCGGACTTCGTGAAGGCCAACTTCCGCACCTTCAAGTCCCGCGACGGCTGGGCCTTCATGGGCTCGTCCTCCGGCGGCTTCGTCGGCCTGAAGTCGGTGCTCAAGCGCCCGGACCAGTTCAAGGCCGTGATCGCCTCGGGCCCGGACATCGTGCCGGACTCGCCGCTGTGGGCGGGCCATGAGAAGGAGAAGCAGGCCAACAACCCGGAGAAGCTCGCCAAGGCGCTCACGGCCCGGCCCCGGACCAGGAACGACGAGATCTACGTGGCGTTCCAGATCGGCACCAAGGAGTCCGGGCTGGGCCGGCTGAAGAAGTTCATGGCCACCTACGGCAAGGGCCCGATCAAGACCCGCCTCCAGGTCATCCAGGACGGCGAGCACAACGCGAAGAGCTACGTCCGGGGCATGGGCGAGGGCTCCATCAAGTGGATCAGCGACCAGATGCAGGCCCCGATCCGCGTCGAGTGACCCGCCGCCCCCCGCCCGCTCTCAGCGGCCGGCTCTCAGTGGTCGACTCGCAGAAGCCGGCTCTCAGGGCCGGCTCTCAGCGGCCGAGCAGCTCGACCTTCACATCGGCGGGGAACCCGGTCGTCGGCCCGGTCCGGCGAGCGAACTCCCGTACGCCGGCGAGCTGCTCGGGCCCGAACCGGAAGTCGAGGGTCGTGAAGTACCGCCGCAGCAGGTCCGCGTCGAAGCTCTCCCAGCGGGCGGCCTGCTCGGCGACCTTGGCGACCTCCTCCAGGGACAGGTCCCGCGAGGCGAGGAAGGCCTCGTGCACCTTCCGTACGACGCGGGGCTCGCGCGCCAGATAGTCCTTGCGCGCCGCCCATACCGCGAAGACGAACGGCAGCCCGGTCCACTCCTTCCACATCAGCCCCAGATCGTGGACCTGAAGACCGAGCCGGGGAGCGTCGTGCAGCGACGCCCGCAGCGCGGCGTCCCCGATCAAGACGGCCGCCTGGGCCTCCTGCATCATCAGCCCGAGATCGGGCGGACAGGTGTAGTACGCGGGCTCCACTCCGTACTGCTCCGAAAGGAGCAACTGCGCCAGGCGCACGGATGTACGAGAGGTGGAACCGAGCGCGACGCGCGCCCCGTCGAGACTCTCCAGCGGCGCCTGCGAAACGATTACGCAGGACATGACAGGACCGTCGCAGCCGACCGCGAGGTCGGGAAATGCGACGAGGTCCTCCGCATTGCGCAGGAATTCCACAAGGGTGACCGGCGCGATATCGAGATCGCCCTGCACCAGCTTCTCGCTGAGCTTCTCCGGGGTGTCCTTCGTCAGCTCGAGATCGAGAAGAGTTCCGGTTCGGGCCAGCCCCCAGTACAGGGGGAGACAGTTCAGGAACTGGATGTGGCCGACACGGGGACGGCTGCGACGGGGGTCGGCTGCGGTGCTTTGACTGTCCACAGCGCGAGGCTAGCCCCGCGGGGTCGCGAGACGGCGCGCGGGCGCCGCGTGGCGGGGGAGCGATAGGAGAGCGCGCCCGCGTCGCGCGCGGCGGCGGCCAGCGCGAAGCTGTTGGAGTCGTAGATCTGGCCCTCGG
>NZ_JBFAYB010000096.1:0-33491 GCF_040681075.1 Streptomyces sp. NPDC051907
GCGGGACGGCGGACCCGGCGGCCGGCGACGCGCCCAGCGCGGCCGGCCCCCGCACCCCCCGAAGGCCAAGAAGCGCAAGGCGGTGCGCACGCCCACCGTGCTCCAGATGGAGGCCGTGGAGTGCGGCGCCGCGGCGCTCGCCATGGTGCTCGCCCACCATGGACGCCATGTGCCGCTCGAGGAGCTGCGGATCGCCTGCGGCGTCTCCCGCGACGGCTCGCGCGCCAGCAATCTGCTCAAGGCCGCCCGCAGCTACGGCCTCCAGGCCAAGGGCATGCAGATGGAGGCGACCGCGCTCGCCGAGGTGCAGCCGCCCGCCATCCTGTTCTGGGAGTTCAACCACTACGTCGTCTACGACGGCACGGGCCGCAGGCTGGGCCGACGCGGGATGCACGTCAACGACCCCGACAAGGGCCGCCGGTTCGTCCCCGCCGAGGACTTCGACACCAGCTTCACCGGCGTCGCCCTCGTCTTCGAGCCCACCGCCGCCTTCCGCCGCGGCGGCCGCCGCCCCGGCGTCCTGCGCTCCGTGCCCGCCCGGCTCCGCGGCACCACGGCCACCATGCTGGCCGCGCTGCTCGCCAGCCTGCTGCTCGTGGCCGTCGGCGCGGCGGTGCCCGCGCTCAGCCGTACGTACATCGACATGTTCCTCATCGGGCAGCAGACCTCCCTGCTCGGCCCGCTGTTCGCGTCGATGGCCGCCATGGTCGTGCTCACCGCCGTGCTCACCGGCCTGCAGCAGGCCAACCTGCTGCGCGGGCGCATCATCTCCTCCACGCTGAGCAGCGCCCGCTTCATGCGGCATCTGCTCAGACTGCCCGTCACCTTCTTCGCCCAGCGCAGCCCCGCCGACCTGGTGCAGCGCCTGCAGTCCAACGACGCGGTCGCCGAGACCCTCGCGCGCGACCTCGCCGCCGCGGGCGTGGACGGCGTGGTCGTGATCCTGTACGCCGTGCTCCTGTGGTCGTACGACCCGCAGCTCACCGTCATCGGCGTGCTGATCGCGCTGCTCAACATCGTCGCCATGCGGATCGTGATCCGGCTGCGGGCCACCGACACCCAGAAGCTGCGCGCCGACAGCGCACGGCTGACCAACACCTCGTACAGCGGCCTTCAGCTCATCGAGACGATGAAGGCGACCGGCGGCGAGGCCGGATACTTCCGGCGCTGGGCCGGCCAGCACGCCACCACGCTGGAGGTCCAGCAGCGCCTGGGCGTGCCGAGCGCTGCCCTCGCCGTCGTCGCGCCTGCCCTCGCGACGCTCAACAGCGCGCTGATCCTGTGGATCGGCGGGCTGCGGGCCGTCGAGGGCCATATCTCCATCGGCCTGCTGGTGGCCTTCCAGGCGCTGGTCGCGCGCTTCACCGCGCCCATCACCCGGCTCAACGGAGTGGCGGGCAGGATCCAGGACTTCGCAGCCGACGTGGCCCGTCTCAAGGACGTCGAGAGCTTCCCCGTCGACCCGCTCTACTCCCGCCGGGAGCCGGACGCGAGCACCCGCAGGCTCAAGGGCCATGTGACGCTCGAGAACATCACCTTCGGCTACAGCCCGCTCGACAAGCCGCTTCTGACCGGCTTCTCGCTCTCCGTCGGCCCCGGCCGCCAGGTCGCCCTCGTCGGCGGCTCGGGCAGCGGCAAGTCCACCGTCTCCCGGCTGATCTCCGGCCTGTACAGCCCCTGGGAGGGGACCATCCGCATCGACGGGCAGCGGCTGGAGGACATCTCCCGCAGCGCTCTCGCCGCGTCCGTGTCCTTCGTCGACCAGGACGTCTTCCTCTTCGAGGGCACCGTCCGCGACAACGTGGCGCTGTGGGACCCGTCGATACCGGACGAGGCGGTCGTCGCCGCGCTGAAGGACGCCGCGCTCTACGACGTGATCGCCCGGCGGCCCGACGGCGTCCACAGCCGGGTCGAGCAGGACGGCCGCAACTTCTCCGGCGGGCAGCGCCAGCGCCTCGAGATCGCCCGCGCGCTCGTGCGGCGGCCGAGCATCCTGGTGCTCGACGAGGTGACCAGCGCCCTCGACGCGGAGACCGAGCGGGTCATCATCGACAACCTGCGGCGGCGCGGCTGCGCCTGCGTGGTGATCGCGCACCGGCTGAGCACGGTCCGCGACAGCGACGAGATCGTCGTCCTCGATCATGGCTCGGTCGTCGAACGCGGCAGGCACGAGCAGCTGGTCGCGGCCGGCGGGCCTTACGCCGAGCTGGTCAGGGAGCACTGACATGTCGTACGCCGAGCTGGTCAGGGAGCACTGACATGTCGTCCGCACACCATCCGACCGCCGTCGCAGGAACCGCCGTCGCAGGACCGGGCGAGATCGACCCGGTCGCCTACGCGCTGGGCGGCCTCGGCGCGCCCGTCGACTGCACCGGTCTGCGCCATGTGCCGCTGGAGGGCCCGCAGGTGCTGTGGCTCGTCGTCGGCGGGGCGCTGGACCTGTTCGCCGTGGACGCCGCGCAGGACGGGCACTGGCACTTCCTGGGCCGGCTGGAGGCGGGCGCGCTGCTGCTCGGGCCGGTCCAGGGCCCCCAGCACACCCTGCTCGGCAGGCCCTCGCAGGACTGCCTGCTGCGCCGGATCGAGCTGCGCGAGCTGTACTGGCCGCAGGACGACACCTATGGCGGGCACGGCGGACAGGAGAGCTATAGCGGGCACGGCGGCTACGGCGGGCCGGGCGGCTATGGCGGACACGACGCGTACGGCAATCCGTACAGCGGTCCCCACGCCGGTCCGTACGACCCCGCGTACGCCCCCGGCGCCGAGACGCCCCCCACCCCGCTGGAGCACGCCTTCGCGCTCGGCATCGGGCGCGGTCTCGGCGTGCTGTTCGAGGCGCCGCTGGACGGGCGGCCCGCCGGCGAGGCCATGGCGGACGACGACATCCTCTGGATGCCCGTCCCGTCCGGCAGCGTCCAGTACGGCGCGTCGTTCAGCGCGGAGGCGGCGAGCGATCTGCTGGTGGACGGCGCGCTGTGGCAGAGCATGGTCAACCAGCAGTACCGGCTGCTGTCCGCCGTCGACCACTGGATCGAACGGCTCGAGCGCGCCCACGAGGACCGCACCGCCGCCGGCATCAGGGCGGGCGAGGCCGTGCGGGCCCGTGCGGACGAGGCGCTGGTGGCCTCGATCGGCAGGCCGCGCGCGGGCCGCGCCGGCGCCGACCGGGCCGACGACGACGCGGCCTTCGCCGTCTGCCAGCGCGTCGCACGGGCCGCCGGCATCACCTTGACCGAGCCGTCCAAGAGCGCCCCCGCCGACGACCGCGTCAGCCCGGTCGAACGCATCGCCGTCGCCTCCCGGATCCGCACCCGCGCGGTCAGGCTCGAAGGCCGCTGGTGGCGCACGGACTGCGGCCCGCTGGTCGGCCACCGCGCCAAGTCCGGCGCGCCGGTCGCGCTGTTGTGGCGACGCGGACGGTACGAGGCGGTCAACCCCGTGTCGGGCATGCGGATGCGCATCGGCGAGGACGACGCCGAGGAGTTCGAGGAGCGCGCCGTGATGTTCTACCGGCCGCTTCCGGACAAGCCCATGACGGCCCGGCGGCTCTTCCTCTTCAGCCTCCGCGGCGCCCGTGTGGACGTGCGCAATCTGCTGGTCGCCGGACTGGTGACGGTCGGCCTCGGCGGTCTCGTGCCGATCGCGACCGGAAAGATCCTCGGCGTCTACGTGCCGAACGCCGAGACCGCCCTCATCGTCCAGGTGGCCCTGGCCGTCATGGTCACCAGCGTCGTCTGCGCCGCGTTCATGCTGCTGCAGAACCTCACCATCCTGCGGATGGAAGGCCGTATCGAGAGCGCGCTCCAGCCCGCGGTCTGGGACCGGCTGCTGCGGCTGCCGACGAGGTTCTTCGCCGAGCGCTCCACCGGAGAGCTCGCCAGCGCGGCCATGGGCGTCAGCGCCATCCGCAGAGTGCTCTCCGGAACGGGCCCGGTGCTCGTGCAGGCGACCACGGTCGGCGCGATGAACCTCGCCCTGCTGCTCTGGTACAGCGTGCCGCTGGCGCTCGCGGCGATCGGCATGCTGACCGTCATCGCCGCCGTGTTCCTCGGCATGGGACTGTGGCAGCTGCGCTGGCAGCGGCGGCTGGTCGAGCTCGGCAACAAGCTCAACAACCAGGCGTTCCAGACCCTTCGCGGGCTGCCCAAGCTGCGGGTCGCGGCGGCGGAGAGCTTCGCGTACGCGGCCTGGGCCAGGGAGTTCGCCCGCTCCCGCGAACTCCAGCAGCGCGCGGGGCGCATCAGGAACCTCACGACCGTCCTCGACGCGATCTATCTGCCGCTCTGCTCGCTCATCATGTTCATGCTGCTGGCGGGCCCGGCCAGGGGCAGCATGTCGGCCGCGGACTTCCTGACCTTCAGCACCGCCGTGACCATGCTGCTGACCTCGGTCACCCAGCTCACCGGCGCGCTGGTCTCGGCAGCCGCCGTGATGCCGATGTTCGAGCAGATCAAGCCGGTCCTGGACGAGGCGCCCGAGGTCCGCGGGACGAGCGCCCAGCCCGGCGCGCTGAGCGGCGCGATCGAGGCCAGGAACCTGTCCTTCCGCTACACGGACGACGGCCCGCTGGTCCTTGACGACGTCTCGCTCCAGGTGCAGCCCGGCGAGTTCGTCGCGATCGTCGGGCCCAGCGGCTGCGGCAAGTCCACCCTGCTGCGGCTGCTCATCGGCTTCGACAGGCCCGCCTCGGGCAGCGTGCTCTACGACGGGCAGGACCTGGCAGCCCTCGACCAGGCCGCCGTGCGCCGGCAGTGCGGCGTCGTCCTGCAGAACGCTCAGCCGCTCACCGGATCGATCCTGGACTGCATCTGCGGCGCCGAGCCGTTCACCCAGGAGGAGGTGTGGGAGGCCGCGGAGATGGCGGGCCTGGCCGAGGACGTCCGACGGATGCCGATGGGGCTGCACACCATGATCTCCGGCGGCGGCGCGATCTCCGGCGGACAGCGCCAGCGCCTGATGATCGCCCAGGCCCTCGTCCGGCGGCCCCGCATCCTCTTCTTCGACGAGGCCACCAGCGCGCTCGACAACGAGACGCAGCGGATCGTCATCGAGTCCACCCGCCGGCTCAGCGCCAGCCGCGTGGTGATCGCCCACCGGCTGACGACCGTCATGGACGCCGACCGCGTGATCGTCATGGCGGACGGGCGGGTCGTGGAGACGGGCACGCCCGCGGCGCTGCTCGCCGACCCCGCCGGCCGTCTCCACGAGCTGGTACGACGGCAGATGGCCTGACCCCCGGACGGGAGCGGGCCGGGGGAGGGCCGAGGGAGGGGGCCGGGAGCCGGCCCGGTGAGGGCCGGGCGGCTGGGGAGCGCGCGAAGATGCGCGGGACCGCCGCTGGGGAGCATCCTTGCTGTGTGACCTGGTACGGCGCGACCGGGCACACCTCGCTGACCCCAAGCGCGGCGCTGCCCGGGATGGAGAACAGCGACGGCCGAGTGCCCGACAGACTGGCCCTGCTGCTCGTACAGGCCGCGGTGAACTCGATCGAGGCCGTCGGCGGGTTCGCGGGCGCCGTCTACCTGCGCTCCGGCACACAGGGCCTGCTGCGGCTCGCCGCCCTCGCCGGGCTGCCCGCGAGTCTGTTCCGGCCCTGGTGGCGCATGCATGTGAACCGCCCGTTCCCGATCGCGGAGGCCTACACGGCGGGGCGCGCCGTCCACCTCGGCGACGCCGAGGAGGCCATGCGCCGATTCCCGCAGCTCATGGCCGGGCTTCCGTACCCCTTCGGCTCGCTGTACCAGCCGGTCTCCAGCGGCGGCGAGAAGTTCGGCGTCCTCGTGGCGCTGCGCCCGGCCACCCCCGGCCAGCAGGTCGCCCAGAGCGACCGCCGCCGGCTGGAGACGGCCGCGCAGCGGCTGGCCGCCCACCTGGCCGAGCTGCTGGCGGAGGGCACGGCCGTGGAGTGGGACGGCGAGCCGGTCTCCGTACAGCTGCCGGCCGTCACCACTCCGCCCGTGCAGATCGGGAACTTCGACTGGGACATGGACAGCGGCGCCGTCAGCGCCGACGACGGTCTGTGCGCCATCCTCGGCACCGACGCGGAGTCCTTCCCCGGCACCTTCGACGCCCTCGCCGAGCGCCTCGCCGCCGAGGACGTCTACGGACTGTGGGCCGTGGCCAGCCAGGCGGCCGAGGCGGGCCGGACGGTGGCGCGCAGAATGCGGCTGCGGGGCCCCGACGGCCGCCCGCATCTGCTCGAGCTCGCCGGCCGCGCCCACGCCGACTCCGACGCCGGCCGGCCCGCCCGCCATCTGACCGGCTTCCTCGTCGACCTGGGCACCGGGCCGATCGTCGCCGAGGCGACCGACCGGATCCCGCGCGGCGTCGTGTCGATCGACCGGCTCGGCCGGATCACCTACGTCAACCACAGCGCGGAGACCCTCCTCGGCCTCGCCAGGACCCGCATGACCGGACGCGTCCTGTGGGAGGTCGTGCCCTGGTTCGGGCACCCCGCGTACGAAGACCACTACCGCGCCGCGCTCCTGTCCCGCGACCCCATCCACTTCCTGGCCCGCCGCAACTCCTCCGACTGGCTGTCGGTCTCCCTGTATCCCGGCCACGACGGCATCACCGCCACGCTCTCGGTGGCCGACCCCCCTTCCTACACCCCCGCCTCCGTCGTCAGTCCGGGCGCCGGGCTCGGCTCCCCGGCCGACCGGGCCTCCGCGCTGTACCGCCCGGTCGCCCTGGCCATCGCGCTCACCGAGGCGGTCACCGCGCGCCAGGTCTCCGCCGTCGTCACCGACGAGCTGCTGCCCGCCTTCGGCGGCCGGCAGCTGGCGATCTACCTGCTCAGCGAGAGACACCTCTATCTCGCCTGGGAGACCGGCTTCCCCCAGGGCTTCCTCAACCGCTTCGACGGCGTCGCGCTCGACGTGCGGCTGCCCGGCGTCGAGTGCCTCACCTCGGGGCGCCCGATGTTCTTCGAGTCCATGGAGTCGCTCGCCGCCGCGTACCCCGGCATCCCGCTGGACGCCAACATCGGCGCGCGGGCCTTCCTGCCGCTGATCGCCTCCGGGCGGCCCGTCGGCTCCTGCATCCTCGGCTTCGACCAGCCGCGCGGCTTCAGCCCCGAAGAGCGCACGGTCCTCACCGCGCTCGCCGGACTGATCGCCCAGGCCCTCCAGCGAGCACAGCGGTACGACACCGAGGCCGCCCTCGCCCGCGGCCTCCAGGACGCCCTGCTGCCGCACCGGCTGCCCGTGCACGAGCACCTCGACACGGTGGGCCGGTATCTGGCCGGCTCCCAGGGGATGGAGGTCGGCGGCGACTGGTACGACGTCATCGAGGCCGAGCGGGGACTGGCCCTGGTCATCGGAGACGTCCAGGGACACGGCGTGGCGGCCGCCGCGACGATGGGCCAACTACGCAGCGCCGTAAGGGCGTTCGCGCTCGCCGGGCACGACCCGCGGGCGGTGATGGGCGGCACCAACCGACTCCTCATCGACCTCGATCCAGGCCAGTTCGCCAGCTGCTGCTACATCGGCCTCGACCCGGTGACCGGCGCGGCGAAAGCCGTCCGGGCCGGGCACCCCCAGCCCCTGCTGCGCCACCCCGACGGAACGACCGAAGTACTGGACCTGGCGGGCGGGGTCGTGCTCGGCGTCGACCCCGACGAGACATACCCCATAACCGAGCTGCGGCTCGAGCGGGGCGCGACCCTGGCCATGTTCACCGACGGACTGGTCGAGCAGCCGGGCGTCGACATCGACCTCGGGACGGAGCGGCTGCGCAGCGCGCTCGCCGACAGCGACGCGGTCTCGCTCGCGGACCTGGCGGACCGGCTGATCGGCGAGGCCGGCAAGACCGACCGGCCCGACGACATCGCGCTGCTGCTCGCCACCCGCTGGGCGGAGGACCCATGAGCCGGGTGCAGGCGGCAGCGGACGCCGACTTCCGCGGTCCCCTCGACGTCACCCGGGCGGCGACCGCCGTACTGGACGCTGACGGGACGGTCGTCGGCTGGAGCCCGGCGGCCCAGCGGCTGCTGGGCTACCGGGCCCAGGACGTCCTCGGCCGTCCGATCGCCGCGCTGACCGACGACCACCAGCTGCTCAGCCACGGCGGGCCGGACCCCGCGGTGCTGCGCCTGCGCCACCAGGACGGGCGGACCGTCCGGGTGACCGCGGCGCTGCGCGAGCTGTCCCAGCCGGACGTCGGCCCCGCCCGGCTGCTCGCCGTCGCCGACGCGGAGGAGACCGATCAGTGGGAGGCCCAGCAGTCGATGCTGCGCGGTCTGGCCACCCACTCGCCGGTCGGCCTGGCCATCTACGACACGGACCTGAAGGTGGTGTGGACGAACGCCGCGCTGGACGAGGAGATGGGCCCCACGCAGTACATCGGCGTGGGCCCGGACGAGATGGTGACCCACGGCAAGGTCCTGTCCCCGCAGTACCCCGACACCCTCGAGGAGATGATGCGGCAGGTGCTGGCCACCGGCGAGACCGTCACCGAGCTGCACTACAGCGGCCACCCGCCGGTCGACCCGGAGCGGAACCACGTCTGGTCCTGCTCCTACTACCGGCTCGAGGGCGGCGACGGCGTCACGCTGGGCGTCTGCGAGGAGACCGTCGACATCACCGAGCGCTATCTCGCACAGCAGCGCCTCGACCTGCTGGTGCGCGCCGGCGGACAGGTGGGCACCACCTTGGACATGGCCCGCACCGCGCGGGAGCTCGCCGAGGTCGCCGTGCCGCAGTTCGCCGACGCGGTCACCGTCGATCTGCTCGAGGAGGTGCTGGACGGCGACAAGCCGCCGCCCGGCAACGCGCACGCCAGCCCGATGATCCGGGTGTGGGGCGGACCGGGGAGCGCGGGCCCCGAGGAGCGGCGGCGGATCGACTACCCGCCCCACTCGCCCCAGGCGCGCAGCCTCGCCGCCGACCGGCCCGTGCGGGACGACCGCGAGGGCCCGCCCGCCCGCTCCCGGCTGGTCGTGCCGCTGCGCGTCGAGGGGACCACGATGGGCCTGGTCACCTTCGTGCGCGAGCGCCGCCCCGACCCCTTCGACGACGGCGAGCAGGCCGTGGCCGAGGAGCTGGCCGCGCGGAGCGCCGTGTGCATCGACAACGCCCGGCGCTTCACCCGCGAGCACGCCGCTGCCCTGATGCTCCAGCGCAGCCTGCTGCCCCAGAACCTGCCGCAGCTGACCGCGCTCGACCTCGCCTACCGCTATCTGCCCGCGGACAGCAAGGCCGGCGTCGGCGGCGACTGGTTCGACGCCATCGCCCTGTCCGGCACCCGCGTCGGCCTGGTCGTCGGCGACGTGGTCGGCCACGGTCTGCGCGCCGCCGCCACCATGGGCCGGCTGCGCACCAGCGTCCGCGCGCTGGCGCGGCTCGACCTCGCCCCCGAGGAGCTGCTCGCCCGCCTGGACGACCTGGTGGGCCAGGAGAGCAACGATCAGACGGCCGTACGGATCGAGGGCGAGGACAGTCCCGACGACGAGACCCTGGGCGTGACCTGCCTGTACGCCGTGTACGACCCGGTCACCGGGCTCTGCCGGATGGCGCGCGCCGGCCATCCGCTGCCCGCCGTGGCCGACTCCGCGACCGGCGACGTCACCTTCCCCGACCTCCCCGCCGGCCCGCCGCTCGGCCTGGGCGGACTGCCCTTCGAGAGCACCGAGCTGTATCTGCCCGCGGGGAGCCTGCTCGCCCTGTACACCGACGGCCTGGTCCACAGCCGGGACCGGGACCTCGACGAGGAGCTCGACGGCCTGCGCTCGGTCCTCGCCGGGCACCGCCGCCCGCTGCACGACCTGTGCGACGAGATCGTCTCCGCCCTGCGGCCCCCCGCCGTGGACGACGACGCCGCGCTGCTCCTCGTGCGCACCCGCACCCTCGGCGGCCACCAGGTCGCGGTGTGGGAGCTGGAGGCCAACCCCGAGGTGGTCGGCCGGGCACGCGCCGCGGCCGCCGCCCAGGTCGTCGAATGGGGCCTGGACGACCTCGCGTTCAGCACGGAGCTGGTGGTCAGCGAGCTCGTCACCAACGCGATTCGGTACGCCCCCACCGGGCCCATCCAGATGCGGCTCATCCGCGACCAGACGCTGATCTGCGAGGTCTCCGACACCGGGCACACCTCGCCGAGGATGCGCCACGCGGGCAGCGACGACGAGGGCGGGCGCGGGCTGTTCCTGATCGCGCAGATGAGCCAGCAGTGGGGCACGCGGTACACCCCGACCGGCAAGACGATCTGGGCGGAGCATGCGCTGCCGTCGGCGAAGACCCCGACGACGGCGGGGGAGGACGGGCTGCCTGAGTAGCCCGCCGGCGAGGCCCAAGCCTGGCTCCGCTGCTCCTCCTGGGCGGCCCTCCTCGCCGGGCAGGCCCTGACTTTCCCGGGCCAGCCTCATGTCCGAATTCCGCCAGCCGTATGCCCCCTGGCGTGCCCATACTGGCCCCATGACGATCGAGGACAGCCGCTACGAGGCCGTGACCAGCCGGGACGCCCGGTTCGACGGGGTGTTCTTCTTCGCCGTCTCCACGACCGGCATCTACTGCCGACCGAGCTGCCCCGCCGTCACCCCCAAGCGCCAGAACGTCGCCTTCTACCGGACGGCTGCCGCCGCCCAGGGCGCGGGCTTCCGGGCCTGCCGCCGCTGCCGGCCCGACGCCGTGCCCGGCTCCGCCGAGTGGAACGCCCGCGCCGACGTCGTGGGCCGGGCGATGCGGCTCATCGGCGACGGGGTCGTGGACCGCGAGGGCGTCTCGGGCCTCGCCGACCGGCTCGGCTACAGCGCCCGCCAGGTACAGCGGCAGCTCAACGCCGAGCTCGGCGCGGGACCGATCGCCCTCGCCCGGGCGCAGCGCGGCCACACCGCGCGCGTCCTGCTCCAGACGACCGCGATGCAGGCGGCCGAGATCGCGTTCGCGGCGGGCTTCGCGAGCGTGCGGCAGTTCAACGACACCATCCGGGAGATCTACGCGGCCACCCCCAGCGAGCTCCGCTCGGCCCGCCCCGGCCGCGCCTCCCGCTTCGGCCCGGTCGCCCCCGAGAACGGCGCCGCCGGAGTCCCGCTGCGGCTGGCCTACCGAGGCCCGTACGCGGCCGTCGAGGTCTTCGACTACCTCGCCGCCCGCGCGATCGAGGGCGTCGAGGAGGTCGTCGGCGAACGCGGGGCGCGGCTGTACCGGCGTACCCTGCGGCTGCCGAACGGCACGGGCATCGCCGAGGTCGGCGAGCAGCCGGGCCCCGGGGGATGGCTGGAGTGCCGACTGCACCTGGGCGACCTGCGCGATCTGACGACCGCGGGACAGCGGATGCGGAGGCTGTTCGACCTGGACGCCGATCCCTGCGCGGTGGCCGAACGGCTCGGCGCGGACCCGGCCTTGGCGCCGCTGGTCGCCGCCCGCCCCGGCCTGCGCGCCCCCGGCACGGCCGACCCGCACGAGCTGGCCGTACGCGCCGTGCTCGGCCAGCAGGTGTCGGTGGCCGCCGGGCGGCGGCTCGGCGAGGCACTGGTCGCGGCGTACGGCGAGCCGCTCTGCGAGCCGAGTGGCGGGCTCACCCGTCTCTTCCCGCAGGCCGACGCGCTGGCGGAGGCCGGCCTCGACGAACTCGGCATGCCCGACTCCCGCCGCGCCGCCCTGCGCGGCCTCACGAGAGCGCTCGCCGACGGAAAGCTCGCGCTCGACCCCGGCGCCGACCGGGACGAGACCGAGCTGGAGCTGCTCGCCCTGCCCGGCGTCGGCCCCTGGACCGCCGGCTACATCCGGATGCGCGGCCTCGGCGACCCGGACGTCGCGCTGACGGGGGACGTCGCGGTGCGGGCCGGAATGCGGCGCGCGGGGGCGAGTCCGGCTGGCGCGCCGCAGTGGAGGCCGTGGAGCTCGTACGCCATGCACCACTTCTGGAGCACGCCGTGAGCGACGGCCGGTCCGGCGGGGCGGCCGGGCCGGCCGACGGCGTCAGGCGATGGACGCCGAGATGATCGCGGACACCGCGATATTGCAGGAGGCCGTCACCCACACCGCCGGGTGCGGCTCGGGCTCGACCAGGGTCGCGCCCAGCTTGCCGGGCGTCACCAGGTCCACCACCCAGAACGCCACGGCCATCATCACCAGGCCCAGCAGCCCGAACGCGGCGGTCGACGCCAGGCCCTTGCCGAAGTTCTCGTACGTCGTCCAGATCGAGGTGAAGACGATCCCGCCGATGCCCAGCAGCGCCGAGCTCAGCAGCAGGGCGGCGTTGCGGTTGCGGTCCTCCCAGATCTGGCGGCCGAGCTTGCCGGGGGTGAGGAGGTCGACCAGGACGATGCCGAGGATCAGAAGAACCACACCGAGGGCGCCGTACGCGCCCGCGCGGCCAAGTCCGTTGACTATGTCGCTCATTGAGGGGCCAGTCTCCGTGTCGATGAGATGAAGGTGATGCTGGTCAAGGGCGCGCAAAATGTACCGCACAGTTCTGGCCAGTGGATCACCCGTGTGGGGGCTGGCTGCCGTCGCCGCCCGTCTCGGAGCACGACCGTGCCGAACCAGTGCAGGTCCAGGCACGGGCCGCCGGCCGCACAACCCACGCTGACGAAGAGGCGGTGCGTGCCGACGACGGGCCTCACCGGCACGCCGAGTCCTCGCTTCGGGCATGGCTTGGGGGCATGGCTTCGGGGCATGGCGGACCCGCCCGGACGGCCCGCCTGCGCGCGTGGCATGGCAGGCGGGCCGTCTCCTCACTCGGCACCGCCGCGCCCGCCGACGGTGGTTCGGGCCCGACTCGGCCGGGCGCCCACGCCGTCTGACGGGATGTCCGCGCGGCCGAGTCGGACTCGTCGGACTCAATCGACGACGAGGCGTCGACTACGGGCTCGGGGGCTGACTCCCCTTCGCCAGTCGTCGCGGCGGCCGGGCATCCTCTCCCGCCGCGTCGGGCGAGGCGGCGGGGCGCGGGACGCCGGGGCCGGCGGCCGGGGCGTACTGGGCCGCCTGGGTGTGGAACATCGCGGCGTACTTGCCGTTCGCCCTGATCAGCTCGTCGTGGCTGCCGTGTTCGGCCAGGCGGCCCTCGTTCAGGACGTAGATGGCGTCGGCGTAGCGCACTCCCGACATCCGGTGCGTGACCAGGACGACGGCGCGTTGCGGGCCGGCCAGCCGGCGGATGCGGTCGAACGCCTCGATCTCCGCCTCCGGGTCCAGCGCGGAGGTCGGCTCGTCCACGATCACGACGCTGTCGGCCGGGCAGGTCTCCGTACGCCAGTGGGTGCGGGCCAGGCCGACCTTCTGCCACTCCCCGCCGCTGATCTCCGACGCGCCGCGGAACACCCTGGCCAGCAGCGTCTTCAGCCCGTGCGGCAGCTTCGCGACGAGGGACGAGGCGCCGACGAAGGCGGCCGACGCCTCCAGCTGCTCGGGGGAGGCGGCGTGGTGGGGGCGTCCGATCCGGATGTTCATCGCGGCGGTGACCGGCCAGCGCTCGAAGTCCTGTGTGAGCAGGGTGACCCGTTCGAAGAGCTGGGCGCGGTCCAGACCGGTCAGGTCGGCGTCGCCCCAGCGGACGCTGCCGCTGTGCGGGAGCAGCAGCCCGGCCAGGATCTTCATCAGCGTCGACTTGCCCGAGCCGTTCTCGCCGACCACCGCGATCACGGACCCCATCGGCACCGACAGGGACACCTCGTCCAGCGCGGGCTCGTCCCGGTCGGGGTAGCGGTAGCCCACCTTGTCGAGGACGACCGCGCTCAGACGGTCGGGCACGTTCGCTCCGCCCTGGGGGATGGCGCGTTCGGCCGCCTCGGCGAGGAACCGCTCGTGGTCCATGACGTAGAGGCTCTCCTCGTGCAGCTGGTTGACGTTCATCACCAGCGCGCCCAGGCTGGCCGAGCCCGACCGCACGGCGATCACCGCGGTGCCCGCGACCGCGAGCTCCATGTGGCCGGCGACGATGAGCCAGAGCATCACCCCGTAGGTGCAGGCCATGGCGAGGCCCGACAGGGCGGCGGCCACCAGCTCGGTGATCGCCTTGTCGTCGGCGAGCCGCCGCTGCTCGGCCTCGGCGCTCTCGGCCATGTTGCGGTAGCGGTCCAGCAGGAACGAGCCGACCGCGTGGATCCGCACCTCCTGCGCCGCGGTGCGCTCGGTGAGGAGATCACCGATCAGCCGGCTGGCCCGCATGTGCTCGACCCACGTCATCACCGACACGTACCGCTTCTGCGCCACCCGCATGGCGCCCCACCCGCGCGGGGCGGCGATGAGCAGCAGCATCGGAAGGAGCGTCGGGTGCAGGACGGTGAGGACTCCGGCGGTGGCCACCAGCGCGATCGTGCCGTTGAGCGCGGCGACGCAGGCGCTGATCATGCGGCGGGCGGATGCGGCGCCGTACTGCGCCACATCGATCAGACGCCGGAACTCGGGGTCCTCGATGGCCTCCAGCTCCACCGCCGTGGCCGCCGCGAGGTACTCGGTGGTGGCCATCCGCTCGACGAGCGGCTCCAGTCGTCCGGCCCGGGACGTCGACCAGCCCGCGAACGCGGCGTTGGCCACCGCGACCGCCGCGACGGTGATCACGGCGGGCAGCGCCTCGCGCAGCCGGTCGACGGGCGCGCCGGTCCCGAGTAACGCGTGCATCACCGCGTTGACGGCGAGCAGGCTCACCGCCGCGGCGATCCCCTGGCCGATCTCGCTGATCCCCACGCTCAGCAGCGACGGCCGGTCCGCCCGCCAGGCCCGGCGCAGGGTGCCGAGGACCAGCCGGGGCAGGGCCCGGATCGCTGTGAGCATCGTCAAGTCCAGCCGGGCCCGCTCGTGTTCGGACCAGCCCATGTCGTACCGGAGCGGGCCCCCGAACAGCTCCTCCTCCGCTTGCGAGACCTTGGGCTCGGTCATACGTACTCTCCCGAAGAGCCTCCTCACGCGGCGCCACCCCCGCAGCGGGCCGGGGCGGTGACGCGCGCGTCAACTTGAGGGCTCTGCCGACTGCTGGGGCGTGGGGGGCGGTCGAACACGCGAGGGGCGGCGGCGGGCGTGCGCAAGGGGTTCACGGTGTCTCCTCACAAGACGGCGAACGATGGATGTGTCCAGAGAACGTGCCTGATCAGCTGCTCGTCACGGCGTGGGGCGGACGAATCTTCGATCGAATGTCCGATTACGGCGTGGTGTGCAAGTGCCGTCTTCCCCCCGGGATGTGATGTGGCGTTCGATTCACCCTGGAGGGGTCCCGTCACCCTGACGAGGGATTGCGCGCCCTCCGCTTCGCCCGTCGAGCGCTGCCGGCCGAGGGCGCCCCGTCGCGCGGGAGCACGAGGGTGCGGAAGATGCGGACGGTGTGCCTGGGACGCGGTCCTGCCGTGAGCGAGCAGAGCCCGGCCGAGTCGGCAAGGGGGTCGCCGGGGTGGGAGAGGGCGCATGGTGGTGCGTGCGACCTTGACCTGCCCGCATCGCCCCGGGCGGGTGCTCCTGGCTCTCCTCGCCCTCGCGGAATCCGGCTGCCGTCCCCACCGACCCGACGTGACGGGGCTCTCGGTGCGGTCCGCGCCGGCGTTCCGTACTCTTGTCCCGCCTGTCGGCTGCGACGGCGGGGCGGAAGGCCGATGTCTCCGCACCCACTTGGCGCGCCGTCAGGAGACTCGGCGATCGGCCGGCGCGCGTACCGGGGTGCGGACCGGGACGTGCATCGGCACAGCCGGCGCAGACCAGCCGAACAGCGAGCCGCTGTAGAGTGAAAACCGCCCTTGACCTGCATCAGCAGGCAGGGAGCCGACCACTGGGAGTGCCACCGATGCTGCGCACCATGTTCAAGTCCAAGATCCACCGCGCCACCGTGACCCAGGCCGACCTGCACTACGTCGGGTCCGTCACCGTCGACGCCGAGCTCATGGAAGCCGCCGATCTGCTGCCCGGCGAGCTGGTGCACATCGTCGACATCACCAACGGCGCCCGCCTCGAGACCTATGTCATCGAGGGGGAGCGCGGCTCCGGCGTCATCGGGATCAACGGGGCCGCCGCCCATCTCGTGCACCCCGGCGATCTGGTGATCCTCATCAGCTATGCGCAGGTCGACGACGCCGAGGCCCGCACCCTCGTGCCCAGCGTCGTCCACGTCGACGCGGAAAACCGCATCGTCGCCCTCGGCTCGGACGCCTCCGAGGCCGTGCCCGGCAGCGGTACACAGCGCAGCCCGCACGCCGTCGCCGGCGTCTGAACCCGTCCGAACCCTCGAAGGAGACCCGCTATGGCAGAGCTCGACTTCCGCGACGACCGGGCGAAGGGTCTCCTCGAGGCGTACGAGGGCGGCCGGGTCGCCGGGCGTATCGCCTACTTCGCCCTGCCCGCCGCTCTGGCCGCGCTCGTCGCGGTGCACACGGTGGTCGAGCCCGAGTACGAGGGCCAGGGCGTCGCGGGCGCCCTGGTGCGGGAGTTCTACGCGATGGGAGAGCGGGAGGGCGTGCCCGTCGTGCCGCTGTGCCCGTACGCCGCCAAGTGGGCCCAGCGTCACCCGGACGAGGCGCCCGTGCCGTCGGCCGAGCTGGTGGAGGCGGCTGAGCAGCGGCTGAAGGCGGATCCCTCCCTCTGGTGAGCGCCGTCGGCGACGCCCACGCGTGGATCCGGCGCGCGTGGGCACGCGCTGCGGGAGACATTGGGAACGCACGACGTCGAACCGCTGGAGGTCTTCATGACCCGCCCGCCGTACCCCGACCCCGTCCCGCCGTCGCCCACCCCGCCGCCCGGGCCGCCCGGGCCCCTGCCCGGCCCCGTGCCCACTCCGCAGCCGCCGCCGGGACCCGCGCCGGACCCCATTCCGAAGCCGCCGGGCCCCGACCCCGTGCCGGAGCCGGAGCCCGCGCCGGGGCCCGCGGGCTGATCGGAGCGCGTCGATCAGCCGCCCGGGCCCCTGTGCCGGCCTGCCGGCTCAGTCCGACTGCACCTCCGAGCGGTCGCCGCCCCAGAGGGTGTGGAACGAGCCCTCCCGGTCGGTCCGCCGGTAGGTGTGGGCGCCGAAGAAGTCCCGCTGGCCCTGGGTGAGCGCCGCGGGCAGCCGCTCGGCGCGCAGGGCGTCGTAGTACGCCAGCGCCGCCGAGAACCCCGGCGTCGGCACGCCCTGCCGGGCCGCCGTGGCGGCGACCTCGCGCCAGTCGTCCTGGGCCGCGCCGATCTCCTCGGCGAACTGCTTGTCCGACAGCAGGCTCGGCAGGTCGCGCTGGGCGTCGTACGCCGCGCGGATCCGGTCCAGGAACGCCGCCCGGATGATGCAGCCCTCCCGCCAGATGGACGCCACGACACCGAGGTCGACGTCCCAGTCGTAGGCCTCGCTGCCCGCCTGGATCTGGTGGAAGCCCTGGGTGTACGAGACGATCTTGGACGCGTACAGCGCCTGCTCCACCTGGTCCGCGAAGCGCGCCGCGTCCGCCTCGCTCAGCGCCCGCGCCTTCGGGCCGGGCAGCGAGGCCGAGGCCGCGCGCAGATCCGCGTGGCCCGAGACCGACCGGGCGAAGACCGCCTCCGCGATGCCGGAGACCGGCACGCCGAGGTCGAGGGCGATCTGCACGGTCCAGCGGCCCGTGCCCTTCTGCTCGGCCTGGTCGGCGACGACGTCCACGAACGGCTTGCCGGTCGCCGCGTCCGTGTGGGCCAGCACCTCCGCCGTGATCTCGATCAGATACGAGTCGAGCCGGCCGGTGTTCCAGGTGCGGAAGGTCTCGGCGATCTTCGCGGGGGAGTAGCCCGCGACCTCGCGCAGCAGGTGGTACGCCTCGGCGATCAGCTGCATGTCGGCGTACTCGATGCCGTTGTGCACCATCTTCACGAAGTGGCCCGCGCCGTCCGGGCCGATGTGCGCCACGGTCGGCGAGCCGTCCGGGGCCTTCGCGGCGATCTTCTCGAGCAGCGGCCCCAGCGAGGCGTACGACTCCTCGGAGCCGCCCGGCATGATGCTCGGGCCGTGCAGCGCGCCCTCCTCGCCGCCGGAGATGCCCGTGCCCACGAAGTGGATGCCGCGCTCGCGCAGCTCCTTCTCCCGGCGGCGGGTGTCGGCGAAGTGGGCGTTGCCGCCGTCGATGATGACGTCGCCCTCCTCCAGCAGCGGCGCGAACTCCTCGATCACCGCGTCGGTGGGCGCCCCCGCCTTGACCATGACGACCAGCCGGCGCGGCCGCTCCAGCGCCGCGACGAACTCCTCGGCCGACTCGGCCGCGACGAACGTCCCCTCGTCGCCGAACTCCTCGACCAAGGCACGCGTCTTGGCCGCCGTCCGGTTGTGCACGGCCACGGCGAAGCCGTTCCGGGCGAAGTTCCGGGCGAGGTTGCGGCCCATCACCGCGAGTCCCGTGACGCCGATCTGGGCTGTTCCACTCATTGATGTGCTCCTGGGATGTCCGTCGGAAAATCCACGTCCGCCTCCACCGATACGTAAAGACGGATCAAGCCACTCATCGATCTTCAAGCCCTCCCCAGGCTGCAGCATTCCACTCGCAGGGGCAGCGGATTCGCCTTTCGCGGCCGAGCCTGTCCGCAGACGGGCGCGATTCGGACACTCCAGGCGTCCGAAACGGGCGGCGAGCCACGCCTCCCGGGCCCGCCGCGGGCGGGCTACCAGCGTCGACGCCCTCGGTGAAACGGGCACGAACGGGCACAGCGGATCCCGCGACGAGCCTGGTCGAAGGGGGTTCCCTGCTTGTACAAACGACGCATGGGCCCGAACGGACGCCGGGACCGAAAAGCTCCGCGGCAGCGGAGCACCAGCACCAGGACCAGCATCAGTACCAGCACCAGTGCCAGCAGGGATGTGTGTGCCGTGGACACCGACGAACGCCGACGAGGAATCCTCGAGACGGCCCGCAAGGACGGGGCGGTCGACGTCAACCGCCTGGCGGAGCGGTTCCAGGTGGCCAAGGAGACCATCCGGCGGGATCTGCACACGCTCGAGGAGCACGGTCTCGTACGGCGTACGCACGGCGGGGCCTACCCGGTCGAGTCCGCCGGCTTCGAGACCACGCTCGCCATGCGGACCACCAGTCACGTTCCGCAGAAGTCGAAGATCGCGGCCGCGGCCGCCGATCTGCTCGGCGACGCCGAGACCGTCTTCGTCGACGAGGGCTTCACCCCGCAGCTCGTCGCCGAGGCGCTGCCGAGGGACCGGCAGCTGACCGTCGTCACCGCCTCCCTCGCCGTGGCGACCGTCCTCGCGGACCGGGAGAAGACCGCCGTGCTGCTGCTCGGCGGCCGGGTCCGCGGCGCGACCATGGCCACGGTCGACCACTGGGCCGTGAAGATGCTCGCCGACTTCGTCATCGACCTGGCGTACGTCGGCGCGAACGGGATCTCCCGCGAGTACGGGCTCACCACGCCCGACCCGGCGGTCAGCGAGGTCAAGGCCCAGGCCATGCGCAGCGCCCGCCGCCGGATCTTCGCGGGCATCCACACCAAGTTCGGCGCGGTGAGCTTCTGCCGCTTCGCCGGCGTCGGCGACTTCGAGGCCATCGTCACCGACGCAGGCCTCCCCTCGGCCGAGGCCCAGCGCTACTCCCTCCTCGGCCCCCAGGTCGTTCGCGTCTGAACGAGCCGCCCGCCACCGCCCCCGCCCGGACCTCCGGGCGCCAGGGGGCAGGCCCGTCATGCCCACAAGACCCCCCAGACGCTCGAAGACCCAGCACCCGAGCCGCTACGAACGATCAGGAGAACTCATGCCCCTCCAGCGACGACGACGTGGACTGCGCGTACGTATGGGCGCGGGCGCGGCTGCGACCGCCCTCCTCGCAGCCGGGTGCGCCGGCGCCGGCGGCGCCTCCTTCGCAGGAGGCGACGCGCTGAACGTGCTGATGGTGAACAACCCGCAGATGGTCACCCTGCAGAAGCTGACCGCCGAGCACTTCACCAAGGAGACCGGCATCAAGGTCAACTTCACCGTCCTTCCGGAGAACGACGTCCGCGACAAGATCAGCCAGGACTTCTCCAACCAGGCGGGGCAGTACGACATCGCCACCATCAGCAACTTCGAGGTGCCGTTCTTCGCGAAGAACGGCTGGCTGCACCCCCTGGACGAGTACGCCGAGCAGGACATCGCCTTCGACCAGAAGGACATCCTGCCGCCGCTGCGCGAGTCCCTCACCGCCGCCGACGGCAAGCTCTACGCCGAGCCGTTCTACGGCGAGTCGTCCTTCCTGATGTACCGCAAGGACGTCTTCGCGAAGAAGGGCCTGACGATGCCCGCCAAGCCCACCTGGCGGCAAGTCGCCGACCTCGCCGCCAAGGCGGACGGCGCCGAGCGCGGCATGAAGGGCATCTGTCTGCGCGGGCTGCCCGGCTGGGGCGAGGTCATCGCCCCGCTGACCACTGTCGTCAACACCATGGGCGGCACCTGGTTCACCGAGGACTGGCAGGCCCGGCTCACCGCCCCCGAGTTCAAGAAGGCCACCCAGTTCTACGTCGACCTGGTGCGCGAGCACGGCGAGTCGGGCGCCGCGCAGTCCGGGTACGCCGAGTGCCTCAACAACATGACCCAGGGCAAGACCGCGATGTGGTACGACGCCACCGCCGGGGCCGGCTCGCTCGAGGCGAGCGGATCCCCGGTGAAGGGCAGGATCGGCTACGTCCAGGCCCCGGTGGAGAAGACGCAGAGCTCGGGCTGGCTCTACACCTGGGCCTGGGGCATGCAGAAGGCGTCCAAGAAGTCCGACGACGCGTGGAAGTTCATCGCCTGGGCGTCCGGCAAGGAGTACGAGAACCTCGTCGGCGAGGTGAACGGCTGGTCCGACGTCCCCGCGGGCAAACGGGCCTCCACCTACGCCAACCCGCAGTACCGCAAGGCCGCGGCCGCCTTCGCCGACGTCACCGAGAAGGCCATCGCCGGCGCCGATCCGCGCAACCCGGGCACCCAGCCGCGCCCCGCCGCCGGCATCCAGTTCGTCGGCGTACCCGAGTTCACCGACCTCGGCACCAAGGTCTCGCAGGAGATCAGCGCGGCCATAGCGGGCCGTCAATCCGTCGACCAGGCCCTCGCGGCCTCCCAGAAGCAGGCCGAGAAGGTCGCCGAGGAGTACCGATGAGCGCATCGATCAGCACGCCCGCGCCCACCCCCAGCACGCCCACACCGTCGCTGTCCCGACCAGACACGCGGCAGGAGAGAAAGCCGGGAAAGAAGGGAAAGCCGGGACTGCGCGCCTGGGCCACCCGGGCCCCGCTTCTGCCGGCTCTCGTCTTCCTGATCGCGGTCACCCAGCTGCCGTTCGTCGCCACCCTGGTGATCTCGCTCTTCGACTGGAACTCCCTCGACCCCGACGAGCGCGCCTTCGCCGGACTGTCGAACTACGCGAGCGTCGTCACCGACCCCGCGCTGCGCGAATCGGTCCTCACCACCGTCGTGCTCACCGCGAGCGTCGTCGTCGCCACCGTCGTGCTCGGCCTGGGGCTCGCCCTGCTGCTGGACCGCGCCTTCTTCGGCCGCGGCCTGGTGCGCACCCTGCTCATCACGCCGTTCCTGCTCGTCCCCGTCTCGGCGGCGCTCTTGTGGAAGCACGCGCTGTACAACCCGGAGTACGGACTGCTCAACGGCGCGCTGACCTGGGTCGGCTCGCTCTTCGGCGCCGACGCCCCGAGCCAGCCCGACTGGATCTCCTCCATGCCGCTGCTCGCGGTCGAGGCGGCCCTGGTGTGGCAGTGGACGCCGTTCATGATGCTCATCCTGCTGGCCGGGCTGCAGAGCAGACCCGCCGAGATCATGGAGGCCGCGCGGCTCGACGGCGCGAGCGGCTGGCAGACCTTCCGCTATCTGACCCTGCCGCACCTGCGGCGCTACCTCGAACTGGGCGTCCTGCTCGGCTCCGTGTACATCGTGCAGAACTTCGACGCGGTGTTCACGATCACCTCCGGAGGGCTCGGCACCGCCAACCTCCCGTACGCGATCTACCAGACCTTCTACCAAGCCCACGAGTACGGACTGGCGTCCGCCGCGGGAGTCGTCGTCGTGATCGGCACCATGGTCATCGCGACGTTCGCGCTCCGGGTGGTCTCGTCCCTCTTCCGTGAGGAGGCGAACCGCGCATGACCGCTCCCGCCCTCACCGCCCTGCCACCGGCCGCCCGCAAGGCCAGACGGCGCTCCGCCGCGCTGGGCCTGCTGGCCTGGATCGCCGGGATCGGCTTCTGTCTGCCCGCCCTGTGGATGCTGCTCACCTCCCTCCACTCGGAGGCCGACGCGGCGACCAACCCGCCCTCCCTCGCCGCGTCGCTGACCCTCGACGGCTACCGGCAGTTCTTCGGCGCGGACGGCGGCCCCAGCCCCTGGCCGCCGCTGATCAACTCCCTCAGCGCCTCCGTCTTCTCCACGATCCTGGTGCTCGTCCTCGCCCTCCCCGCCGCGTACGCGCTCTCCATCCGGCGGGTGCGGAAGTGGACGGACGTGATGTTCTTCTTCCTCTCCACCAAGATGCTCCCGGTCGTCGCCGGACTGCTGCCCGTCTACCTCTTCGCCAAGAACGCGGGGATGCTCGACAACGTCTGGCTGCTGGTCCTCCTCTACACCTCGATGAACCTGCCGATCGCGGTGTGGATGATGCAGTCCTTCCTCGCCGACGTGCCCGTCTCCATCATCGAGGCCGCCCAGGTGGACGGCGCGCGGCTGCCGACCGTCCTGGCCCGCGTCGTCGCCCCCGTGGCCGGGCCCGGCATCGCCGCCACCGCGCTGATCTGCTTCATCTTCAGCTGGAACGAACTGCTCTTCGCCCGGGTGCTCACCGGCGTCGTCGCCCAGACCGCACCCGTCTATCTGACCGGATTCGTCACCAGCCAGGGCCTCTTCCTCGCCCAGCTGTGCGCCGCGTCCGTCGTCGTGTCCGTGCCGGTGCTCGTCGCCGGCTACGCCGCCCAGGACAAGCTCGTCCAGGGCCTCTCCCTTGGAGCTGTGAAATGAGGGCAGCGATCGTCGAAGCCCCCGGCAAGGTCTCCGTCACGACGGTCCCGGACCCTTCTCCGGGCCCTCGCGAGGTCGTCGTCTCCGTGGCCTCGTGCGGGCTGTGCGGCACCGATCTGCACATCCTGCAGGGCGAGTTCGCCCCCACGCTGCCGATCGTGCCCGGCCATGAGTTCGCCGGCGAGATCGTCGGCGTCGGCTCGCACGTCACCGAGCTGGCCGTCGGCGACAAGGTCGCCGTCGACCCCTCCCTGCACTGCCACGAGTGCCGCTACTGCCGCAGCGGCCGGGGCAACCTGTGCGACCGCTGGGCCGCCATCGGCGTCACCGTCCCCGGCGGCGCGGCCGAGTTCGCCGTCGCGCCCGTGGCCAACTGCGTACGCCTGCCCGACCACGTCGACGTGCGCGACGCCGCGCTGATCGAGCCGCTGTCCTGCGCCGTGCGCGGCTACGACGTGCTCACCAGCACGCTCGGCGCGCGGGTGCTGGTCTACGGCTCCGGAACGATGGGCCTGATGATGCTGGAGCTCGCCAAGCGCACCGGCGCGGCGGGCGTCGACGTCCTCGACGTCAACCCCGACCGGCTCGCGACCGCGAGCCTGCTCGGCTGCTCCCGCTCCGCCGCGAACGCCGACGAGCTGGACACGCCCGGCGGCTGGGACGTCGTGATCGACGCGACCGGCAACGCCCGGGCCATCCAGGACGGGCTCGGGCGGGTCGCCAAGGGAGGCACGTTCCTCCAGTTCGGCGTCGCCGACTACGCGACGACGGCGGTCATCGAGCCGTACCGCATCTACAACCAGGAGATCACGATCACCGGCTCCATGGCCGTGCTGCACAGCTACGAGCGGGCCGCCGCGCTCTTCGCGACCGGCGTGCTCGACCCGGCGGTCTTCATCAGCGACCGGCTGCCGCTGGAGCAGTACCCGCAGGCCATCGACCAGTTCGCGGCGGGCGTCGGCCGCAAGATCGTGGTGCAGCCGTGACGGGCGGCCCCGGCGCGGTGCTCGTCCTCGGCGAGGCGCTCGTCGACCTCGTGCCCGCCGCCGACGACCTCCTGCGCGCCGACGACGGCCTTCTGCCCGCCGACGAGGACCTTCTGCGCGCCCAGCCGGGCGGCGCGCCCGCGAACGTGGCGGTCGGCCTGGCCCGGCTGGGCACGCCGGTCTGCTTCGCGGGCGGACTCGGCGGCGACGCGTTCGCGCGGACGATCGAGCGGTGGCTGGCCGGCGCGGGAGTCGATGTGAGCCTGTGCGGGCGCTCGTCGCTGCCCACCGCGCTGGCGGTCGCCGATCCCGGCGAGAGCGGCACGAGCTACCGCTTCCACCTCCAGGACACGGCGACCTTCCGGCTGCCCGAACGGGCGGCGGACGCGGCCCGCTTCGGCGCGGTGTACGTGGGCGGGCTGGCCGCGGTCGTGGAGCCGGCGGCGGAGGTCGTCTACGCGACCGCCCGGGCCGCGGCCCGCCACGGTCTGCTCGCGGTCGACCCCAACGTCCGCGAGGACCGCGGGCTGGACCGGCTGCGGGAGCTGTGCGAGCTCGCCCACGTCGTCAAGGCCAGCGACGAGGACCTGGCCAGGCTCTGGCCGGACGCGGACCCCGACGAGAGCGGGCGGCGGCTGGCGGCGGGGGGACGGCTGGTGGTGCTGACGCGCGGCGCGCGGGGCAGCACGGCGTACGCCCCCGGCATCTCGCCGGTGTCGGCGGCCGCGGCGCCGGTGTCGGTGGTGAACACCATCGGGGCGGGGGACGCGTTCATGGCGGCGGTGCTGGGGTGGCTGGGGCGGGGCGGCCGGTGGGATCTGGCGCTGACGGAGGAGCGGGCGGGGGAGATGCTGGAGTTCGCGTCCGGGGTCGCGGCGTCGGTGGTGGGGCGGTCGGGGACGGAGAGGGGGGTGGGGGTGGGGGTGGGGGTGCGGGTGCGGTGGTGAGGCGGGGGCGGTGCGGGGTCCTGCGGGGCTCTGCCCCGGGCCCCGCGCCTCAATCGCCGGCGGGGCTGAGTGTGCCCGGCCATCCCAGCGGGGCATTTCCAGCCCGTCCGGCGTTTGAGGACGGACCTCGCCCGGGGGAGCCCGCACGAAACAGTCGCCCGCCCTGCGCGCCTCAATCGCCGGCGGGGCTGAGATGGCCCTCGTGCCTCAAGCGTCGCCGGGGCTGAAATGCCCTGCGCCCCCTGCGCCCGTGCGCGGGGTGTGAACCCTTGTCACCATCCGTACGGTGCGCCTAAGTTGACCGTTTGTGATGTGACAGAAGTGATGTGACCGACATCGCACATGGGGGAGCCTCAGCATGGCCGCAACAGGTCGTCACCGCCGATACCAGCCGAGCCGCATCAACCGGGCCTCGCTCACCGTCACGGCGGGCGGTGCGGGCATCGCACTTCCGCTCGTCGGCGCGGGCACGGGGCACGCGGCGTCCGTGGACGTCTGGGAGAAGGTGGCGGCGTGCGAGTCCACCAGCAACTGGCGGATCAACACGGGCAACGGCTACTTCGGCGGGCTCCAGTTCAGCCAGTCCACCTGGGAGGCGTACGGCGGCAGACAGTTCGCCCCACGCGCTGACCTGGCCAGCAAGGACCAGCAGATCGCCATCGCCGAGAAGGTGCTCAAGGGGCAGGGGCCGAAGGCCTGGCCGCACTGCTCGACCAAGGCCGGTCTCGCACGCGGCGGCGACGCGCCCGACATCGCGCCTGCCAAGGGCAAGGAATCGAAGGGCAAGGACTCCAAGGCCAAGGGTTCCAAGGGCCAGGAGTCCAAGGACCGGCAGCAGACCAAGCCCCGCACGCCTGCCAAGGCCACGTCCCCGACGACCGTGCCGACCCAGCGCGAGGGCTACACCGTCGCCCGGGGCGACTCCCTCTCCAAGATCGCCAAGGCCGAGCGGGTCACGGGCGGCTGGCAGCGGCTGTACGACGAGAACCGCACCGTCGTCGGCGGCGACCCGGACGTGATCCACCCGGGCCAGCGGCTCATCCTGCGCATGGAGGCGCCGGCCAAGGCCAAGGAGCGGCCCAAGGCACAGCAGCCCAAGGCCGCCCCCAAGGCGCAGGCCAAGAGCCAGCAGCCCAAGGCCGAGTCACGGCAGGCCGCCAAGCCCGCTCAGCGCGGCGGGCTCAGCTCGCCGGTCGACGCGCGCCCCAGCACCGCCTACCGCCAGGCCGGGTCCTCCTGGGCCCGCGGCTACCACACCGGCGTGGACTTCCCCGTCCCCACCGGCACCTCCGTGAAGGCCGTCGCCTCGGGCAAGGTCGTCTCGGCCGGCTGGGGCGGGGCGTACGGCTACGAGATCGTCATCCGCCACGCCGACGGCCGCTACAGCCAGTACGGGCATCTGTCCGCGCTCACCGTGCGCGAGGGCCAGCAGGTCAGCGGCGGTCAGCGGATCGCGCGCTCAGGATCCACCGGCAACAGCACCGGACCGCACCTCCACTTCGAGGTGCGCACGGGTCCGGGGTACGGGTCCGACATCGACCCCCTCGCCTACCTCAGGTCGGGGGGCGTCTCGGTCTGAGCCTGCGGATGCGAGCCCGGGAGACGTCGACCTCCCGGGCCGCGCCGGAGGCCGGCTGCGCGGACCGCCCGACGGCGGCTGTCGCTGTTGCTGCTGGTGGAGCCGCTCCGTCGTCAGCAGGATCAGTCCGCCGGCCGCCACGACGCCGAAGCCCAGCGCGAGCACGGTGCCCGTCACGCCGTAGCGGAACTGCTCGCCGAACAGCGTGATGCCGACCGCCGCGGCCACCACCGGGTTCACCACGGTGACCGTCGCCAGCGGGGCGGCGAGCCCCGCGCCCCGGTAGGACGCCTGCGACAGCAGCAGGCCGCCGACCGCCAGCACGGCTATCACCATGAGACTCGGCCACTGCGCGAGCGGCGTGTTCCACGACCAGTCCACCGCCACGGTCTTGGTGAAGACGGACGCGATGCCGAAGGCCACGCCCGCCGCTCCGGCCAGCAGCACGCTGCGGGCCACCGGCCGGTGCACGGTCTGCGCGACCAGGAAGAGCAGCGCCACGCCGCCGAAGGTCGCGGCGGCGAGCACCCCGCGCTCACCGGTGTCCAGGGAGCGGGACTCGGCGTTCCCCGTCAGCGCCAGCAGACCCGCGAGACCGGCCGTCGCCATGATCGCCCCGCGCCAGGCGGCTGCCCCGGCCCTGCGCCGCACGAACAGCGCCGCCATGGGCAGCGCGAAGACGATCGTCAGCGCGCCCAGCGGCTGGACCACGCTCAGCGGTCCGAAGGCGAGCGCCAGCACATGCAGCACGGCGCCCACGCTGTTCAAGGCGACCGCCACCCACCAGGCGGCCTGGTGCAGGGGGGCGTACGGGCGGTCGGGGGTGGTCGCCGCGACATGCTCCTGAAGGATCGCCCCGGCCGCGTACGCGACCGCGGAGACCAGAGACAGAAGCACTGCCAGCGCAAGGGAACTCATAAAGACCACGATGTCCCTCTTCAGCGTTCACGTCGTCGTCCTTGAGCAGGCACTTGGTACTACTGCCGAAGTAGTACGGGAGTAGGCCACAAGTCCCCCTCCCGGCGGGGGCGCGGGCCGGCATGGCTGTGAGCGACCCGTCCGACGCGAACGGTCTTCAGGAACCAGTATCGGCCCGGCCGCCGAACCGCGCTCGCCGCAGGCTCGAAGCCGCCCCCGACCCGTAGGGGATGCGCCGTCCCGGAGCCGGCGCACGGCAGGCACACTCGTACGGTGACGAAAGAGGACGGGAGCGTGGGCGTGAGCCGGAGCGTGGACCTGGCCGAGCTGGCCGAGGTGGGCGGCTTCTTCGCCCTGCGGGCCGAGGTGCCCGACGCCGCGTACACCCCGCTGGCCACGGTGTACGCGGCCGAGGCCGCGCCGGCCGGACCAGGGCCGCTCGCCCGTCGCGTCGACGCCGTCGCCGCCCGGCTGCGCGCCCCCGAGCGCCGGGTCGCCGCCTCGATCGCGCATCTGGGGCTCGCGGCCCGCCTGTGGTCCGTCGGGCTCGGCGCGGCTGCGCTGCACGGCCGGGTCCCCGACCTGGACGCCGAGCGGCTGCACTGGGACCCCGCCCGCACATCGCCCGACGACCTGCGCCTGGCCCCCGGCGCGAGCACGCTGCCCGGCACGGCGGACGCGGTGCGCGAGAGCGTGCAGTACGGCCATCTCGTGCCGCTCGCCCAGGCCCTGCGGCGCGATGTGCGCATCTCGCCGCAGCTGCTGTGGGGCAACGCGGGCTCCGCGCTGGCCGGGGCCGTGCGCCAACTCCACGCCTGGGCGCGGCAGGCGGACCGCCCCGACGTCGCCGAGCGGGCCTCCGCGCTGGCCGCCGAGCTGTTCGCGCACCCCGATCTGTCCGGCACGGTCGAGGGCCCCGCGATGCGCCGGCGCAGCTGCTGCCTGTACTACCGCTGCCCCGGCGGCGGACTGTGCGGCGACTGCGTCTTCGACAGCCCGCCCGGGCGTGCCCCTTAGCGCCCTTTTAGCGCCCTGTGGGAAACGGGTGCACACCTGTCCGATTGGCGATCACGCTCTGGGGGCATCAGCCACGGGTGAGGGGGAACGGCCGGTGAGCGAAGGCCGCAGAGCGCCGCCTTCCCCGGAGTACGAGGCTGTACTCGGGGTACTCGGCTGCATCAGACCAGTGAGGGGTGGTTTCCATGCGTGCGCCCAGGCACGCCCGTAGGCGAGCCGTACGCGCTACGTACATCCTGCCGCAGGCGGAGACGTCAGCCGGGTGGGCACGGTATCTGACGACCGCCTTTCTGACCCATGGCTGCGGTGAGAAGGTGTCCGGCGAGCAGGTGGAGGACGCCACGCTCATCGTGTCCGAGCTGGTCGCCAACGCGACGCGGCACGGGCACAGCGGCTGCCGGCTGCGGCTGCACGTCGATCCCGGGCAGGTCACCGTCGAGGTGGAGGACGCGAGCCCCGTCCCGCCGACGATGTGCACGCCGGACCCGCTGGAGGAGAGCGGCCGGGGCATAGCGATGGTCCGCCAGCTGTCGCAGGAGTTCTGCGTGCTCGGCGGACCCGGCGGCGGCAAGACCGTGCAGGCGGTGCTCGCCGCCACCTGCTGACTCGTCGCCGGCGACCTCGGCGCCCTGGACGACGCACCGGCTCAGCAGGGCTGGCGCCACGCCCCCAGGTCGAGCTTCTTGCGCATCGAGCTGAAGCCGAGCCGGCGGGACTGCTCGCAGAACCGGTCCACCGGCAGCGCGTACTCGACGTGGAAGACCGCTTTGCCGGCCTTCACGAACGGCGCCAGCTGAGCGCAGCCGCCGTACTGCGCGCACTCCTCGTTCACGGCGAAGTCGAAGTCGCCCACCAACTGCCGTACCTGGGGCAGATCGTTCTTCAGGCCCACCGACAGTCCCCGCTCGTGGGCGAGGCGCGCGATCATGCGGTTGTAGGCGAGCTGGTCGGAGGCGGTCAGATCGAAGCCCGTCTCGTTGAGGTACCCGTCCAGCAGATCGGGCTCGACCGCGTCGAACCCCCGCTCGCGGCACAGGTCCATGCGCTTGGCCATCAGCGGCCGCAGCGTGTCCAGTCGGCGGATGTCCAGCCAGCGCTCCCCCTCCCAGCCGTTGCGCCCGCCGAGCACCGAGCGGGGGAAGTCGGCGTGGTCGGGGCGGAAGGACTCCCACGCGCCCGCGTTGATGTAGCAGATGACCTTGCGGCCGTCACGGTGGAGACGGCGGACGGTCTCCGCGTCGTTCTCGAATCCGTCGATGTCGTAGACCGGCACGTCCACCGCGTGGTCGATCCGGCCGTCGAGCTGCCACTGCCAGGCGAGGCCGGGACGCGGCTGCCAGAGGGGCCGGGGCGTCGGCTCGGGCGGCTCAGGCTGCTCGGGCGGCGGCGACGAGCACGCGGCGAGCAGGAGCAGCGCGAGTGCGAAGAACAGGGCCCGGGTCCGGGAGGGCCGAAGGACGCGGGCGAGGCGGACCAGGCGGCCGGCGCGGCCGAGCGGGCGTGGGGGCGCGGAGGTCATGGCGCCTTCCGGAGCGCGGGGGGCAGTGCGGACCAGGGGTTGGGGCCGTGGCCGGGAACGGCGCAGTGCACCGCCGCGCCCCGGAGTTCGGCGGTGCGGGCCGCGAGGCCGCACAGCCCCGCGGGAACCCCGTACACCAGATGGCAGAAGGACTCCGGAGGGCGCCCGGAGGTCCAACGAGGCGCGGCCGGGGCGCCGCGGTACGCGTCCCAGCCGCCCTCGAAGGTGACCAGCAGGTCCGCGAACGCCGCATAGCCGGGGGCGGGATGCACCCCCGGGTTGAGCGCGAGCGTCCGTCCGCCGTGGGCGCGCGCGGCGCGGGCGAGCCGCCGGTAGTGGCGCAGCCCGGCCGCGTCGGGCGCGGCCTGGTCGAGGAAGAACCCGTCCGTGGCGTACCAGTCGCGGTGGCGTTCGAAGTCGAGGGCGACCGCCCGCTGCGCCCGGCGGCCGTAGTCGGTGTCCACGTACCCCAGCACCCGGACGCCGGCCGTCCGCAGGTCGCGGACGACGGCGGAGAACGCCGGGTCGGGGGCCGTGCCGGGCCCGTCGTCGATGTTGAGCACCACGCCGTACAGCAGGGGCGCGGCGTCGACGAGGGCCCGCCAGGCCGCCGGATCGACGGCGGGGTGCACATACATCGGCACAAGCAGCGTCATGGCCGTCGGCCCCGCCGCCGAACCTCGTGGCGGATCCCGTGCGGGACGCCGCGCCCGCCCCGGCGGGACGTCGCCGCGCGACGGCTCGCGCAGCGCCGGACGCCCACGGCGAACGGATCCTGCCGCAGCGTGCGCCGTGCCCCGGTCATCGGGCGCCAGCCCGCGCCGGGGCCGCCGCCGCGTCCCACAGGTCGGTCAGGGACTCGGCCAGGGTGCGCTCCGGCCGCCAGCCCAGCGCCGTGCCCGCCGCCGCGACGTCCGCGCACTGCCAGGACACCGCCGCCGAGCGCTCCGAGCCGCCGCCCGTCTCCTCCAGCATGCCGCGGAACCCCGCCGCCCGGACCAGCCCGTCCGCCACCTCGCGCACCCTGGACGCCCGTCCGCTGCCGATGTTGAGGACCGGCGGCAGCGGGCCCGCGGCCGTCGCCGCGCGCACGGCCGCCGCGGCCACGTCCCGTACGTCGACGAAGTCCCGGTGCGCCGACAGATCGCCGACGCGCACCGTCCCCTCCTCTCCGACCCGCCGCAGCTCCGCGGCGAGCCGCCCGGGAAGGCTCGCGGCGGACGCGCCGGGGCCCACGGGGTTGAAGACCCGCAGCACGACGGCGTCCAGCCCGGAGGCGGCGACGGCGACCGTTCCGGCGAGCTTCGTCGCGCCGTACGGGCTCTGCGGCCGGGTCGGGGCGTCCTCGGCGACCGGCTCGCCTATCGGCGTCGGCCCGTACTCGGCGGCGGACCCCAGATGGACGAGCCGGGCCCCGGGCGCCGCGTCCCGCAGCGCCTCGCACAGTGCGGCGGGGCCGCGCGCGTTGACGTCGGCGAGGCGCACCGCGCTGCCGGCGACCGCGCCCACGCAGTTGACGACGACGGCCGGCGCCGCCGCGTGGATCGCCTCGGCGAGGACGTCGGGGGCGCCGGTGAGGTCGAGCCGCACGTCGGCCGACTCGGACCGGCCGCCGACGAGCAGCCGCACGCCCGGCAGGGCGCGCAGTTGCTCGGCGGTGTGCCCGCCCAGGAATCCGGTGGAGCCCAGGAGGAGGATGCGCACGGGAGCCCTCACGCTCCCTTGAGGAGGAGGCCGCGGTGGGTGGTGAACTCGGCGTTCGCCCGGTCGTAGTCGTCGGGCCGCCCGATGTCGAGCCAGTAGCCCTCGAACTCGTAGGCGTGCGGCGGGTTCTGCGCCTCGAGCAGGTCCAGCACCAGCTCGTCGAAGCCGAGCGGCAGGCCCGGCGTGTAGCCGGCGAGGGTGTCCCGGGTCAGTCCGTACACGCCCATGGAGACGCGGTAGTCCATGCTCGGCTTCTCGGCGAAGCCGACGACCCGGCCCGACTCGGTGGTGAGCACGCCGAAGTCGATGGCGACCTTGCGGGCGTAGGTGGCCACGGTCAGCGGCGCGCCGGAGACGCGGTGCCGGGCGAGGACGTCGCCGTAGTCGAGGTCGGTGAGGACGTCGCCGTTCATCACCAGGAAGTGCTCGGGCAGCCGGTCCGTCATCGTCAGCAGCGGGCCCATGGTGCCCAGCGGGCTGTCCTCGGTGGAGTAGTCGACGCGCAGGCCCCACTGGGAGCCGTCGCCGACGTAGGCGCGGATGATGTGCCCGAGATGGCCGATGGCGATGGTGCAGCTGGTGAAGCCCGCCGAGGCGAGCTGGCGCAGCACGATCTCCAGGATCGCGTGCTGGTCGCCGATGGGAACGAGCGGCTTGGGCAGAGCGGTCGTGTACGGCCTGAGGCGGACGCCTTTGCCTCCGGCGAGGATCACTGCGTGCATGGACATTCCCCTGTCGGTCAGTGGTCGGTGAGGCGAGGTCAGATGTTTCGGTGAGGCGAGGTCAGATGTTGTAGACGCCGGTCTTGTAGCGGGCGAGGTTCGCCGGGTCGCGGAAGAAGTCGATGGTGTGGGCGAGACCGCGCTCCAGGTCGTGCTCCGGCGCCCAGCCGGTGGCCGCGCGCAGCCGGCCGGCGTCGGCGACCAGCCGCATCACCTCGGAGTTCGCGGGCCGGATGCGCTGCTCGTCCTCGCGTACGTCGAGGTCGACGTCCATCAGCTTGCCGATCAGCCGGGTGAGCTCGCCCACCGAGATCTCGCCGCCGGTCCCGGCGTTGAAGGTGCGTCCGACGACGGCCTCGGCGGGCGCCGTGCCCACGGCGAGGAAGGCGCGCGCGGTGTCCTTGACGTACAGGAAGTCGCGGGTGGGCCGCAGGTCCCCGAGCGTGACGGTCCGCTCGCCGGCGGCGACCTGGCCGATGACGGTCGGGATGACCGCCCGCATGGACTGGCGCGGCCCGAAGGTGTTGAACGGGCGCAGCGTGACGACAGGCGTGCCGAAGCTGGCGTGGTAGCTGTCGGCCAGCCGGTCCCCGCCGGCCTTCGACGCGGCGTACGGGGACTGGGTGTTGATGGGGTGGTCCTCGGTGATCGGGACCGTCTGCGCGGTGCCGTACGTCTCGCTGGTGGAGGTGTGCACCAGACGGGGGACGCCCAGCCTCCGCACGGCCTCCAGGACGTTGAGCGTGCCCGTGACGTTGGTGTCCACATAGCTGTGCGGGGCCTGGTACGAGTACGGGATCGCGATCAGCGCGGCGAGGTGGTACACCGCCTCGGCGCCCTCGACGAGCTGGTGGACCGAGCCGGGGTCGCGGACGTCTCCGAGGACGATCTCGACCTGGTCGAGGACGTCGGGGGAGAGGGTCTCCAGCCAGCCGTAGGAGGAGAAGGAGTTGTACTGCGCCATGGCGCGGACCCGGTAGCCGGCGGCGACGAGCGTCTCCGTCAGATGCGACCCGATGAAGCCCTCGGCGCCGGTGACGGCGACGAGCGGCAGCGCGGCCGGGGTCGGGGAGCTCTGGGGCGAGGTCGAGGTCACGGAAAGCACTCCTGTGTCGATGAGTTGTGGGCAGGTTGCATGTCAGCGGTCAGCGGTCAGCGGTCAGCGGTCAGCGGTGTGCGGTCGGCCGGCCGAGCAGCCGGCCGGCCACGGCGGCCAGGGCGAGCGCCGCGGCGGTGCAGCAGACGATGTGGGCGTCAACTGATT
>NZ_JBFAYB010000097.1:0-33149 GCF_040681075.1 Streptomyces sp. NPDC051907
GGGATCCCCCCCCCATCACCCCCCCCGGCGCGGTTGGGGGGGGGGGGGCCGGC
Source organism: Streptomyces sp. NPDC051907 (assembly GCF_040681075.1). Taxonomy (NCBI): domain Bacteria; kingdom Bacillati; phylum Actinomycetota; class Actinomycetes; order Kitasatosporales; family Streptomycetaceae; genus Streptomyces; species Streptomyces sp. NPDC051907. The sequence continues at coordinate 54 of NZ_JBFAYB010000097.1, forward strand.
CGCCCCCCCCCCCGGGCTGCCCGCACAGGACACGTCACCCCCGCGCCAGGGGGCTACGCCCCCGTACGCCCTACGGGCGTGTCCTCAAACGCCGGACGGGCTGAGTTTCCCGGCGCACCCGCACCCCACCTACGCCCCCTCCTCCGCTCCCCGCGCCTCCTGCGCCAGCCGCACCGCCGTTGCCAGGCTGAGCTGCCGTTCCGCCTCACGTAGCGCCTTGATCGCCGGGATCGAGTCCGCCGGGCCCTCGATGCCCGCCGCGTCGAGGCGGTCCCGCACCCACTGGCCGCGTATCTCGGCGTCCGTTCTCGCGGACGCCTCCGCGATGATCGCCGCTGCGCGCTCGAGGCCGGGCCGCTCCTCCGGGGAGGCGGTGGACAACGCGGCGCGGACGGCATCGGCGATGCCGTCCGCGTCACGCAGCACGAGTACTGACAGATCAGTCTTGTTGAGTCCGAACATGGATCGATCTTGATCCACACGCCGCCCGGGACTCAACCCACTTGAGCACCCCCAGAGGTAGCTCAGCGGAGACCGCTCACTTCTTCGGCAGCCACTTCTTCCACGTCGCCTCGTTCGCCTTGACCCACTTCTCCGCCGCCGCCTCCGGCGACAGCTTCTCGCTCGCGATCATCAGCGCGACCTCGTTCTGCTGCTCGGTCGTCCACTTGAAGTTCTTCAGGAACTCCGCCGCGTCGCCGCCGTTCTTCGCGAAGTCCGCGTTGAGGTACTTCTGGAGCGGCGTGTTCGGGTACGCGCACGCGACCTTCTTCGGGTCCGCGTCGCAGCCCTCCTTGTACGCCGGGAGCTTGACCTCGACCATGTCGATCTCGGCGTTCAGCCACTGCGGCGACCACCAGTACGTCAGGAAGGGCTTCTTGTCCTTCGCGTACTTCTTGATCGCGGTGATCTGCGCCGCCTCGGAACCCGAGTAGTTCGTCTTCAGGTCCAGCTTCAGGTTCTTGATGATCGCGTCGTCGTTGGTGACGTAGTCGGGCGAGCCTTCGAGGATCTCGCCCTTGTCGCCGCTCTCCGCGGTCTGGAACTCCTTGGCGTACTTGTTGAGGTTCTTCCAGTCCGTGACGTCGGGGTGCTCGTCCGCGAAGTACTTCGGCACGAACCAGCCGATGTGGCCCGTGACCCCGAGGTCGCCGCCCTTGACGACCGTCTTCTTCGTCTCGACGTACTGCTTCTCCTCCTTGGGGTGGCCCCAGTCCTCGAGGACCGCGTCCAGGTCGCCCTTGGAGAGCGCGTCCCAGGCGAGGACCTCGCCCATCTGCTGGGTCTTGACCTTGTAGCCGAGCTCCTTCTCCAGCAGATGCGCGGCCACGGCGGTGTTGGCCTGCGCGCCGACCCACGAGGGCACGGTCAGCGTGACGGTCTTCTTGCCGCCGACGTCGTCCTTCTTGCCCGTATCGGCCGCGCCGCAGGCGCTGAGGGAGAGGACTCCGAGCGCGCCGACGACGGCGATGGAGCCGCGGACGGCACGGGAGGTGCGAGGGGTACGCGCGGTGCGGGACATGTGCATGGTGGTGCTCCTCTGATGAAGGAAGACGGAGGAAGAGAGTTCGGTTCGGGGATTCGGCTCCGCGGGCTCAGTTCCGCTTGCGGACGGCGGTCTCAGTTCCGCTTGCGGACGGCGGGCTGTGTGATGCGGTCCAGTACGAGGCCCAGGCAGACGATCGCCACTCCGGCGGTCATGCCGACGCCCATCTCGCCCCGGGACAGGCCCTTGACGACGTCGTAGCCGAGCGCGCCGCCGCCGACCAGGCCGCCGACGACGACCACGGCGAGCACGAGGACCACGCCCTGGTTGACGGCGAGCTGCAGGGCGGGACGGGCCAGCGGCAGCTGGACCTGGAGGAGCTGCTGGCGGGTGGACGCGCCCATCGAGCGGGCCGCCTCCAGCGCGGCCGGGTCGACCTCGCGCAGGCCCTGGGTGGTGATGCGCACGACGGCGGGCAGGGCGTACACGACGGCCGCGATGATCGCCGAGGCGCGGGTGACGCCGAACAGCGCGACCACCGGGATGAGGTACACGAACTGCGGCATCGTCTGCATCGCGTCGAGCACGGGCCGCAGCCAGCGTTCCAGCCGCCTCGCCCGTGCGCACAGCACTCCGGCCAGCACCCCGAGTACGAGGGTGAGGACGAGGGCCGCGAGGACCTGGGAGAGCGTGTCCAGGGACTTGCCCCAGACCCCGAGCACCCCGATCGCGCCCATCGCGAGGGTGGCGGTCAGGGCCGTGCCCCAGGTGCCCACCAGCCACGCGATCGCCGCGACGAGCAGCAGGACCGACCACCACGGCAGCCAGATCAGGCCGTCGCGCAGGGGGTTGAGGATCCAGAGCGTGAAGTTCTGCGACCAGACCTCGGTGCCGCCGAGGACGGGGACGCCGGAGGAGAGGTTGTCGGTGATCCAGTCCTGGGCCTTGTTGACGGGCGTGGAGATCTCGTACGTCCACGCCTCCGGCCACGCCTTGCCGATCGCGAGCGTGCCGGCCACCACCGCGGCGACGACGCCCGCGCCGGTCAGCGCCCACGCGGAACGGCCGTGCAGCAGCCCGGAGCCGGGGGCGCTCTCGCCGATGCGGTCGCCCGCGGCGGCGGTCGTACGGTCCAGCCAGACGGCGATCAGCACGATCGGGATGCCCGCGGCGAGCGCCTTGCCTACGTCGACGGTGGAGAGCGCGGAGTAGACCTCCTCGCCGAGGCCGCCGGCGCCGACCAGCGCGGCGATGACGACCATCGACAGCGCCATCATGATCGTCTGGTTGAGGCCCAGCAGCATCTGCTTGCGGGCCAGCGGCAGCCGGGCGGTCCGCAGCCGCTGCCAGCCGCTCGCGCCGAGCGACGCGGAGGCTTCGAGCACGCCGGGGTCGGCGCCGCGCAGGCCGAGCGAGGTGAGACGGGCCATGGGCGGGGCCGCGTAGATGACCGTGCAGAACAGCGCGGCGGGCGTGCCGGTGCCAAAGACCAGCACAAACGGCAGCAGATACGCGAACGCCGGCATCACCTGCATGGTGTCGAGCACCGGCCGCAGCGCCCGGTCGAACCGGTCGGAGAGACCGGCGAGGAGCCCGATGGCCACGCCGAGCACGGCGGCGACGGCCACGGCGACGACCATCAGCGCGATGGTGAGCAGCGTGGCGTCCCACATCCCGAGCAGCCCGCACACGGCGAACGCGCCGAGCGCGGTGGCCGCGACCTTCACTCCGCGCCGCCCGAGCCCGGCGGCCCGCCAGGCGAACAGCACGCCCGCGGCGAGTACGCCGAGCCAGCCCATGGCGTCGAGGAGCTGGTAGACGCCGTCGACCGCGTCGGTGGCGGTGTTGGAGAGGTGGAGGAGGAAGTAGAGGAAGAGGGGGTGGGTCTCGCGGTTGTCGATGACCCACTGGTTGGCGTCGTCGAGCGGCCCGGAGACGTCGACGGTCAGCGCGGCGGGCCAGCTCCCGCTGCCCCAGAGCGCGATCCCGAGCGGCACGAGCACGACCGCGAGGGCGGCGAGCAGCAGGAGCCTGCCCTTGACGGGGTGCGTCAGGAGGTCGCGCAGGGGTCGGCGAGCGGCGGCCGGGGAGACGGTCTTCTCCGGCGGCGCGGTCACGGCGGCGGTCATCGCACCCACCGCCGAGCGGGGTACGTGCGAGCGTCGCGGGAAGCGGAGGCGGAGGCGGAAGCGTCAGCCAGGACCGAGCCTGAGCCCAGCCCCGACATCGCGTCCAGACCCGAGCCCGAACCCGAGCCCACACCCTCACCCCGGCCCAAACCCCAGCCCAGCGCCGCGGCCACGCGTGCGCGCGTTCGTTCGCGTATCACGCCACCACCCCCTGGCTGTCCAGCCCCGCGACCACCGCGAGCAAGCCGGCGTGGTCGACCACGCCCACGCACCGGCCGTTCTCCATCACGCGAGCCGGCGCGCCCGTGCGGGCCACCGCCTCGATCGCCGACATGACCGTCGCGTTCGGGGGCAGCGCGGGGCCGGACTCGTCCGTGTCCCCGTCCCCGACCGGCCGCATCGCCGTGCGCACGGTCATCACCTGCTCGCGCGGCACGTCGCGGACGAAGTCCCGTACGTAGTCGTCCGCCGGCGCGCCCACGATCTCCTCGGGCGTGCCCACCTGCACGATCCGGCCGTCCCGCATCAGCGCGATGCGGTCGCCCACCTTCAGCGCCTCGCTGAGGTCGTGCGTGATGAAGACCATCGTGCGGCCCTCTTCACCGTGCAGCCGGCAGATCTCCTCCTGCATGTCCCTGCGGATCAGCGGGTCGAGCGCGCTGAAGGGCTCGTCGAAGAGCAGCACCTCAGGGTCGACGGCGAGCGCCCGCGCCAGGCCGACGCGCTGCTGCTGGCCGCCGGACAGCTGTCCGGGCCTGCGGTGCTCCAGCCCCTCCAGACCGACCTTCGCGACGACCTCCATCGCCCGCTCCCTGCGCGCGGCCTTGCCCATGCCCTGGATCTCCAGGCCGTAGGCGACGTTGTCGACGACGGACCGGTGCGGCAGCAGGCCGAAGTGCTGGAAGACCATCGACGCGCGGTGGCGGCGCAGTTCGCGCAGCCTGGCCGTGTCCATCGACAGCACGTCCTCGCCGTCGATGGCGATCGAGCCGGACGTCGGCTCGATCAGCCGGGTCAGACACCGTACGAGCGTCGACTTGCCGGACCCGGACAGGCCCATGACGACGAAGACCTCGCCCTTGCGCACGTCGAAGGAGACGTCGCGCACGGCGGCGGTGCACCCGGTGCGCTCACGCAGCTCGGCCGGGCTGAGCGCGCCCAGCTCCGCGTCGCCGGGGACGCGGTGGGCCTTCGGGCCGAAGACCTTCCACAGGTCGCGTACGGAGAAGACGGACGGGGACGACTCCCCGGCGGCCCCCGCGGACCCCGCGGACCCAGCCGGCTGCTGCTCGCTCTTTTTGATCATTTCGGTGCTCAACGGGCCACGCCCCTCTCGGCGGACACCAAAAGGTCCGCGCATTTCTCGCCGACCATCAGGACACCGATCATCGGATTCACGGCCGGCATCGTCGGGAAGACGGACGCGTCGGCGATACGGATGCCCTCCAGGCCCCGGACCTTCAAGTCCGGGGCGACCACGGCGAGCTCGTCGCCGCTCGCGCCCATCCGGCAGGTTCCGGCCGGGTGGTAGACGGTGTGCGCGACCTTCCGCGCGTACTCGCTGATCTCCTCGTCCGTGGCGACCTCCGGCCCCGGGCAGACCTCCCGCTTCAGCCAGCCCGCGAGGGGCTCGGCCGCGGCGATCTGGCGCGCGATCTTGATGCCGTCGACGAGCGTGCGCCCGTCGTAGTCGTCCTCGTCGGTGAAGTAGCGGAAGTCCAGCGCCGGCTTCTCGCTCGGGTCGGCGCTGGTCAGATAGATCCGGCCGCGGCTGCGCGGCTTGGGGATGTTCGGCGTCATCGAGACGCCGTGCGGCGGCCTCTCGTAGCCGAGCCGCTCCGGGTTGTCCGTGAACGGTATTTGGTAGAAGTGGAACATCAGGTCCGGGCCCTCGGACTGCGCATCGCGCCGTACGAACAGCCCGGCGTCGCTGTCCATCGCCGAGTTCTCGGGGATCGGTCCATGGGTCTCCCACACGATCACCGACTCGGGGTGGTCGAGCAGGTTCTCCCCGACGCCCGGCAGGTCGTGGACGACGGGGATGCCGAGCGCCTCCAGGTCGGCGCGCGGGCCGACGCCGGAGTGGAGCAGCAGCCGCGGGGTGTCCACGGCGCCGGCGCAGACGACGACTTCGCGCCGCGCTCGTACGAGCCGCTCCTCGCCGTCCTTGGTCCGCACCCAGACGCCGCTCGCCCGTACGCCGTCGCCCGCCGCCGGGGCGTCCAGCTCCAGCCGGTACGCCCAGGTCTCCAGCCACAGACTCAGGTTCGGCCGCTCGTCCATCACCGGGTGCAGGTACGCCACCGACGCCGACGAGCGCTTGTTGTTCTCGGGGTGGTAGGCGAGGTCGAAGAAGCCGACGCCCTCGTGGAAGGGCTTGCGGTTGAAGCCCTCCACGCGCGGGACGTCGAGCGCGGCCTGCGCCGCGTCGACGAAGTCGCGGGCGATGGCGTTGCGGTCGGCCTCGTCGACCGGCACGACGTTGTTGCGCAGCCGGCTGAAGTACGGGTCCATGGTCGCCGCGTCCCAGCCCTCGGCGCCCGCCGCGGCCCACTCGTCCCAGTCGGACGGCAGGGGCTTGAAGGCGATGAGGGTGTTGTGGGACGAGCAGCCGCCGAGCACCCGGGCGCGGCTGTGGCGGATGTGGGAGTTGCCGCGGGGCTGCTCGGTGGTGGGGTAGTCGTAGTCGAGCTCGCCGCCGAGCAGCCCCATCCAGCGGCGCAGGGTCAGCACGTCGTCGCGGCCCACGTCGCTGGGGCCGCCCTCGATGACGGCGACGGTGACGTCCGGGTCCTCGGTCAGGCGGGAGGCGATGACGGATCCTGCGGTGCCGCCGCCGACGACGACGTAGTCGTACACGTCGTCGTGCGCGTCGCTGTTCACGTCGCTGTACGCCTCGTCGTCCGCAGGGCTCTCCGCGCGGCTGTCCGCGTGGCCGTCCAGGCGCTCGTCGTCGGCGCTCTCGTTCGGGCTGATGTCGACAGACTCGTACTCGGCCTTGTGCTCAGGCATGGCGTCGGTGCTCTCCTTGTTCCTCGTCCTGGGTCAGCCCGCGAACCAGCGCACGGGGCGCGGGGCGAGGTTCTGGTAGATGTGCTTGGCCTCGCGGTACTCGGCGAGGCCGGCCGGACCCAGCTCGCGGCCGATGCCGGACTTCCCGAAGCCGCCCCACTCGGCCTGCGGGAGGTACGGGTGGAAGTCGTTGATCCAGACGGTTCCGTGCCGCAGCCGGGCGGCGACGCGCCGCGCGCGCCCCGCGTCGGCGGTCCACACGGCGCCGGCCAGGCCGTACTCGGTGTCGTTGGCGAGGGCGACGGCCTCGTCCTCCGTACGGAAGGTCTCGACGGTCAGGACGGGCCCGAAGACCTCTTCGCGCACGACGCGCATCTCGCGGTGGCACCGGTCGAGGACGGTCGGCCGGTAGAAGTAGCCGGCGCCGTCGGGGCGTACGCCTCCGGCCCGCAGCACGGCGCCCTCGGCGAGCGCGGACGCCACGAAGTCCTCGGTCTTCGTCAGCTGCTGCCGCGATACGAGGGGTCCGCACTCGACGCCGTCGTCCGTGCCGCGGCCGATGCGGATCTTCTCGGCGCGCTGGGCGAGCTCGGCGACGAAGCGCTCGCGCAGCGACTCCTCGACGATGAGGCGGGAGCCGGCGGAGCAGACCTGGCCGCTGTGGATGAAGGCGGCGTTGAGCGCCTGGTCGACGGCGGTGTCGAAGCCCTCCTCGGTCGCGCAGGCGTCGGCGAAGACGACGTTGGGGTTCTTGCCGCCGAGTTCGAGCGCGACCTTCTTGACGCTGTCGGCGGCGGCGCGCATGACCTTCGTGCCGCTGGCGAGGCCGCCGGTGAAGGAGACGAGGTCGACGTCCGGGTGGTCGGCCATCCGCGCTCCGACGGGGTCGCCCGCGCCGGTCACGATGTTGGCGACGCCGGCGGGCAGGCCCGCCTCGGCGAGCAGGCGGATCAGCGCGACGGTGGTCAGCGGAGTGATCTCACTCGGCTTGACCACAAAAGTATTGCCCGCGGCGAGGGCCGGGGCAATCTTCCAACTCGCCTGGAGCAGTGGGTAGTTCCATGGCGTGATCAGCGCACAGACGCCGACCGGCTCGTGCACCACCACGCTGTGTATCTCGTCGGATCCGGCGTCGACGACCCGTCCGCCGCTCTCGTTCATGACGAGGTCGGCGAAGTAGCGGAAGGCGTCGCTCACGCAGTCGACGTCGACGCGGCCCTCTTCGACGGTCTTGCCCGCGTCCTGGCTCTCCAGCAGCCCGAGCGCCTCGCGGTCGCGCTGGAGCAGGTCCGCGACGCGGCGCAGCAGCGCGGCGCGCTCGGCGACGGGGGTACGCGGCCACGGGCCGTCGTCGAACGCCGCGCGCGCGGCTGCGATCGCTGCGTCGACGTCCTCGCTGCCGCCTTCCGCGACGACGGCGAACACGGTCGCGTCGGCGGGGTCGATGATCTCGCGCGTGGCCCCGGAGGCGGCTGCGAGCCACTCTCCGCCCACGTGGATGGTCTGTTGTGCCGACACGTCGCGTTCAGCCTTCCGTTCCCTATGCGTTTCTCACTGGTGAGAGCCAGCGAAGGGACCGCCTGCCCGGGAGGGGGGAAAGCATGCGTGTTCGATACCGGATTGTGTCCTGCGTCACTTACCTGTGTCCTACGCCTGTGGCGTTTGCCAGGGGTTTCGCAGCGGAGCGGCCAGCAGGTCTTCAGCCGAGTCTGCCCCGGCGCAGCGACTCGGCGAGCGCGGCGGCCGGGGTGAACGTCACGGGCCGCCGGGGAGCGTGCGCAGGACAGGCATAAACGTTCCGGCCGGGCCCGCTGGCGGCGTGGACCTCGCGAACGAGGACGGGCGAGGGGGTGAGGGCGCCGCATTTGTGGCAGTACTGAGCGGGCATGGGCGGGGCGGCCTCCGTGATCGTCCAGACGATGTCAAGACCGGCGGACGACATGCCGACCGGCTCACGCAGATCATCGACCACGCGTCGCGTCGAGTCCGGGTACGCGCGCGGCGCGTCGGACGCGAGGCGTAAGGCCGGGCGCCCGCCCAGCGATCACCCAGTCTCGCCCGCCCCCGCGCCCCCCGCCTCAGCGTGGCAGCGTGGCCAGGCCCCGCTCGTAGGCGATGATCACCAGCTGGACCCGGTCTCGCGCGCCCAGCTTGGTGAGCAGGCGGGACACGTGCGACTTGGCCGTGGCCACCGTGATGAACAGGTCCTCCGCGATCTCGGTGTTCGACCGGCCGTGGCCCACCAGGGTCAGTACTTCCCGCTCCCGCTCGGTGATGCCCTCGACCGGCCGTGGCGTGCGCTGCGGGGCCGCGGCGGGGCGGCCGACGAAGTCCGCGATCAGACGGCGCGTCACGCCCGGCGCGATCAGCGCGTCCCCCGCGGCGACCACGCGGACCGCCGCGAGGATGTCGTCCAGCGCCATGTCCTTGACCACGAAGCCGCTCGCGCCGGCGCGGAGCGCGCCGTAGACGTAGTCGTCCTCGTCGAACGTGGTCAGAACGAGGACCCGGGTCGTCGCCGGACCGGCCGTGATCAGGCGCGTGGCCTCGATCCCGTCCATGCCGGGCATGCGGATGTCCATCACCACGACGTCGGGGTCGACGTCCTCGACCAGCCGGACGGCCTCGGCGCCGGTGGCGGCCTCGCCCACGACCTCCAGGTCAGGATGGTCGGCCATGATCACGCGTAGGCCGGACCGGACCAGCGGCTGGTCGTCGGCGAGCACGATACGGATGCTCATCGGGCCTCCGCAGGACGTACGACGGGCACGGACCCGGGCGCGGCCCCAGTCCCCGGCGCGGACCCGGGCACGAGCCCAGACCCCGACCCCGGCACCCGCACAGGCCCCGCCCCCGGCACGGACCCGGCCACCGACCCCAGCCCAGACCCCGGCCCGCTCACACGCCCCGACACACTCACCCCCACCGGCACCGGCAGCCTCGCCGACACCCGGAAGCCGCCCTCAGGCCCCGGCCCCGCGCTCAGTTCGCCGTGCAGCAGCCCCACCCGCTCCCGCATCCCCACGATGCCGAAGCCGTGTGCCGCCGCCGAGCCGTTCTCCGCAGCCCCCCGCCCGTCGTCGACGACCTCCACCGACAGCTCCTCGTCCCCGTAGTCGATGGACACCCGGCAGCGCCCGGCGCCCGCGTGGCGGACCACGTTGGTCAACGCCTCCTGCACGATACGGAAGGCGGACAGGTCGATGTCGGCCGGCAGGGCACGCCGCTCCCCGCTGCGGCGCACGTCGACGCGTACGCCCGCGTCCCCGGTCGCCGCCGCCAGCCGTTCGACGTCGTCGAGCCCCGGCGAGGGCTCCAGCGGCGCCTGCCCCGAGGCCGCGCCCGCGTCCGCCTGACGGAGCGCCACCAGCGTGCGCCGCAGCCCCGACAGGGTCTCCCTGCTCGTGGCCTCGATGGCCCGCAGCGCCTCGCGCGCCTCCGCGGGCTGCGTCTCGATGACCCGGCTGCCCACCCCCGCCTGGATGGCGATGATGCCGATGCTGTGCGCGACCATGTCGTGCAGCTCCCGTGCGATCCGCAGCCGTTCGGCGGTCACCGCCTCGGCCACCTCCTGCGAGCGCAGCGCCACCGCGTGCTCGCGGCGCTCGCGGCTCAGCAGGCCGACCATGCAGGACGCGGCCATCGCCAGGAGGGCGATCACGACGTGGACGATCAGATCGCCCCCGAACGCGAAGCCGCCGATCACCAGCACCTGCACGGTCAGGGAGACGGCCACGGCGACGACCGAGGCCCGCCGGGTCTGAGTGGCGACGATGAAGCCCAGGACGAGGTCCACCGCCAGGAACGCCAGGAAGTGCCCCTGGAACGACCCCGCCTGACTCGCGTGGGCGGAGCCGGGTGCGACCACCGTGGCGACGGCCCCGAGCAGCGTCATCGCCAGGGCCAGCAGCGGCAGCCGTCGCACCACGCCGACGAGCAGGCTCGCGGCGAGCAGCGCCCCGACCGCGTGGACCGTGCCGGAGGACCGCGGCGCGCCCCCGGCCAGCAGCACCAGCATGCAGGGGTACAGGACGCCGCCCGCCCAGGCCATGACCTTCGTTCGCGTCATCGGCGGCACGCGCTCTCGGGAAGGGGCGTGCGCCGCGAAACGCGCGCGGGCAGCGGGGTGTTCAGGGGTGTGGCGTCCATGCCGCGAGAGTAGCCAGCCGCCGCCCGCGCGGCATCGGCCCGGGGACGTACGCCCGTAGGCGAACCCGGCCGCGCGATTGCCGCCCACGGCCCCATGTCCGGGCGGAGGGATCCCGGAAGGGTTGCCCTTGTGATCGAAGTCAACGAACTCACCAAGCGCTACGGCGGGAAGACCGCCGTCGACCGTCTGTCCTTCACCGTGCGGCCGGGCCAGGTCACCGGTTTCCTGGGCCCCAACGGAGCGGGCAAGTCCACCACCCTGCGGATGATCCTCGGCCTGGACGCGCCCTCGAGCGGCACCGCCTTGGTCGCCGGCGTCCCCTTCCGCACCCGTCCGCGCGGGCTGCGGCACGTCGGCGCCCTCCTCGACGCCGGCCAGGTGCACGGCGGCCGCAGCGCCGCGGCCCATCTGTCCGCGCTGGCCCGCGGCAACGGCATCCCGCTGCGCCGGGTCGCCGAGGTGCTCGACGAGGTGGGGCTGGCCGAGGCGGCGGGCCGCCGCGTAGGCGGGTTCTCGCTCGGCATGAAGCAGCGGCTCGGCATCGCCGCCGCGCTGCTCGGCGACCCTCCGGTGCTGATGTTCGACGAGCCGATCAACGGCATGGACCCGGAGGGCGTGCTCTGGGTGCGCCGCCTGTTCCAGCGGCTGGCCGCCGAGGGGCGCACGGTCTTCCTCTCCAGCCATCTGATGTCGGAGATGGAGAACACCGCCGACCAGCTCGTCGTCATCGGCCGAGGTCGGCTCATCGCGGCGGAGTCGGTACGGGAGTTCGCGGCCCGCAGCACCCAGCGCAGCGTCGTGGTCGGCACCCCGCAGGCCGCCGAGCTGGCGGCGGTGCTGACCGCCGCGGGCGCTTCGGTCGAGCCGGAGGGCTCGTCGGGCGCCGAGAAGCTGGCCGTGACCGGGCTGGCGGCGGACCGGATCGGGGCGCTCGCCGCCGAGCACCGGATCCAGCTGACCGAGCTGACCGCCCGTACCGCCTCACTGGAGGCGGCCTTCATGGAACTCACCGCCGACAGCGTCGAATACCTGGCAGGAGACCCCCGATGAGCACCCGAGCCTCCGCCTCCCGGACCCCCTCCGTCTCCCCGACCGCCTCGACCGCGCCCGCCGCCGAGCCGCCCGTCCGGTTCGCCGACCTGCTGGCCGCCGAGTGGATCAAGGTGCGGTCCCTGCGCTCCACGCCGTGGACGATCGCGCTGACCGCCCTGTTCGTCGTCGGGTCGTCCGCCGCGACGACGCTGGCGTACGCCGTCCCGAACTCCGGTCCGCGGCACAACTTCCTGCCCTTCCACGTCTACCCGCCGGCCGGCTACTGGCTGCTGATGGTCGTCGCGGCCAGCGCCGGCGCCCTCGCCCTCGTGAGCGAGTACGGCAGCGGCCTGATCCGCACCACCACCGTCGCCGTGCCGGCCCGCGGCTCGGTGGTGCTGGCCAAGGCGGTCGTCGCCGCCGCGCTCTGGGCCGCCGTCGGCGCGGTGGTCGCCACCGGCTCGTTCTACGTCTCCCAGGCCATCCTCGCCGGGAAGGACGCCGGGGTCTCGATCACCCACCCCGGGGTGCCCAGGGCCATGGCGGCGTCCGCGCTGGTGGCCCCGGTCTGCGCGCTGATCGGCCTGGGCCTGGCCGCCCTGATCCGGCACAGCGCCGCGACGATGGTCACCGCCGTCTTCACGCTGGTGATGCTGCCGCTGTTCTTCTCGGAGTCCAAGCGCTGGTCCGCCGCCGTCAACCACGCGACGCCGGGCAGCGCCTGGAAGCGCCTGGTCCAGGACTGGGCACCGGACCCCGAGAACCTCGCGTACACCGCGACGGTCCCCGGCTCCTGGGCGGTGTACGTCGTCTGGCCGCTCGTCGCGGTCGCACTGGCGGTGGTCGTGGTGCGCCGCCGCGACGTGTGACCGCGCCGCCCCCGCCGGACGGTTCGCTCATCCGACCGGACAGGTGTAGGCGGTCCGCACGGGATGCGGCGAGCAGGCGACCAGGCACACGGACAGAAACCGCCGGCCCGCCAGCCACCAGCCGCCGACGACGTCCTGCCCCTCGGCGATCCGCGCGCCGACGCCGGAGAGCCGCGCGGCGAGCACCGCGCGCTCGTGCGCGTCGGCGAAGTCGGCGGCGTGCGGACGTACCTGGGAGGCGTACCACTGGGCGGCCGGCTCGGGCGCCTCCCACGTTCCCTGGACGAGGGCGCCCGCTTTCAAGAGCCACTGCGCGACCTCCAGCGGCGGCAGCGGACTGCTCCCGAACGCCGGGTGCACCTCGCGCCGTGGCCCGTCCCGATGAAGCTCGAAGCCGCTGCCGAGCCAGGTGTAGCCGTGGTGGTGCCTGTGCATGGCCTCTCCCGCCGACCGCGCGGGGCGACACTGAGGCCGCCCCGCCCGCCCTCCCTCACAGGCGCCCCGTCCTGCGCTGCTCCTTCTCCATCAGGCGGCGCAGCTCCAGCGCGTCCTCCGAGAGGTCGTCGTCGTCGAGTTCGCCCTCCTTCAGCAGGCCGTCCGCCTTCAGCTGCTTGATGTGCGGGCCCACCGGGGGCTCCGGGTCGTGGTCCGAGGGGCGGGGCCGCTCGGGGCCGTCCGGGCCGACGCGGACCGCCGTCTCCACGCGGACGACCCGGTAGCCCGTGCCCGCCACCGAAAGGCCGACGCCCCGTTTCTCGTCCAGCCGGTCCGCCGCCCGTGCGTACTCCGCGCGCTCCTCCTCGTCCAGCTTCAGCATCACCGGCGCGAACACCCGGAAGTGCATCGCCAGCCCGTCCCGCGCCCCCTGCGGCGTCGTGGACGAGCCGCCGTGCGGGCGCCACCGCCCCTCGCACTTCTCCGCGATCCCGAACTCCGCAGGCAGCACCACCACCCCCGGATGCGTGTCCCTCGCCCGCACCGAGTCCGCGTGCACCGCCGCCGGCACCGCCTTGGCGTGCGTCGCCGAGCGCATCAGGTCCAGCCGGAGGAAGCCCTCCGACACCCCCGACTCCGTGTGCGGGTCGACGACGAAGCCGTGGACACGGCTGGGGACCCGGTACGCCTCCCCCGGCCGCGCGGGGTCCGGGTCCGACGGCCTGGGCGGCTCCGGCCCGTCCGGCCCCATCCGGACGAACTGCTCCGCCCGCACCACCCGGTACCGCTGCCCCGCCACCCGTACCTCGTCCATCGCCACCCAGTCGAGCTTCTCGGCCGCCGCCAGCATCTTCCTGCGGCCCTCCGCGTTCCGCCGCAGATACGCCGCCAGCCCGTCCCGCGCCGACTGCGGCGTGTCCCCGCCGGTGCCGAGGATCTCCCAGCCGCCCTGCTCCAGCTCCTTCGTGTAGAAGAACACCGGCAGCCCCGCCGTCATCAGCCGCGGATAGTTCTTCCGCGCCCGCCACGCCTCCTCGTCCGCGAACGCCGCGATCAGCCCCTGCTGGGGCATCACGCGGATCGTCCTGTACGCGGGAAATACCTCGCTGAAATCGTTGAATTCGTTGAAATCGCTCATTCGCCCTCTGCCCGCAGGCGGGCCGCCTGCAGCTCCTCCCAGTGAAAGATCAACGCCCTGCAAACCCTGGCCAGCTGCTCGGCCCGCCGCTGGGGCCCCGCACCCGCCGCCTGCCCCGCGCGGAGCTTCCGGCGCGCCTCCCCGACCGAGGCCAGGGCGAGACAGCGCCCCTGCTCCCCGCCGGGCAGGCTCAACGCCAGTTCCTCGATCTGCGGCGCCAGCAGGCCGATGTGCACGCGAAGCAGCAGGACGAGCTCTTCGGCCGTCTCCACCGCGGTCCCTTCGAGCACGCTCTCCGCGCTCGACAGGATCGACGCCTTGTCGAACCCAACTGGCGCGGTGGCCAGGGGACTTCGTTCGCGTGAGGTTTCGTCGTTCATGCGACGAATCTCCCGTGGTCAGGGCTAGTTTTACGAGCCTGACGCGGAGTACGTGCCTGCTGTACGGGCCGTCGCCGCACACGTACGAGTCGGCGAGGGAGTGTGGAATGACCGACCACAACAACCATGTCTACGACGAGAACGTCCCCGTCAGCCTGCGCATTCTCAGTACGCAGATGAAGGCGCTGCGCGAGTGGGCCGAGCTGACGCAACGGGAGCTGGGAGACCAGGCAGGCTTCTCGGAGTCCCAGATCGGGAGCGTGGAACAGGGGCGGCGCCCCTTGAAGATGGACCTAGCGGTTCAGCTGGAGAAGGTGTTCAAGATCCCGAAGGTGTTCACGTCGGTGGTCGACGAGCAGTTGAAGGAGCCGCACCCGTCGTGGTTCCAGCCGTTCGCCGCCGCTGAGGCGGAAGCTGTCGCATTGTCCGTGTACGACAACCAGCTCATCAACGGCCTGCTGCAGACGGAGGCGTACGCCAGGGCGGTGCACCTCTCATATCGGCCCGCCCTCGACGACGACGAAATCGAGCGCCGAGTCGCCGCCCGACTGGCTCGACAGCAAATGCTAGGTCGTACCCCGGCAGCGTCTCTTAGCTTCATCCTCGAGGAGACGATCCTGCGACGCCCCCTGTGCGGACGTAAGGCCATGAGTGAACAGTTGCACCACCTGCTGGAGGTAGGTCAACTGCGGCACGTCGAGATCCAAGTGATGCCGACCGAGCGGGAGAACCATGGCGGCCTTGGCGGCCCATTCACGCTGGTCGAACCGCCCGACCAGGACACGTGTGCGTATCTTGAGGTGCAGGACAACGGTCGGTTGATCACCAGCCGCCGAGCGGTCAATCAACTGGCTAGGCGGTATGGAATCCTCCAGAGCCAGGCCCTGTCCCCCGAGGATTCGGCCGAGTTCATCCAGCAGTTGGCGACGGGAGAACGATGAACGACCTCACGTGGTTCAAGTCCAGCTATAGCGGCGCAGGCGGCCAGGACTGCATCGAAGTCGCCTACGACTGGCACAAGTCCAGCTACAGCGACGGTGGCGGCGGGCAGTGCATCGAGGTCTCCGCCCACCCCTCCACCGTCCATGTCCGCGACTCGAAGCGCCCCAGCGGGCCCATACTCGACGTCGCTCCGGCCCAGTGGGCGACGTTCGTGGAGTACGCAGCCGGACGCCCCACCGCGTAGAACGCAACAGGGCCCACCGGGTCGCGGTCCCCCGCGACCCGGTGGGCCGCGTGCGCCGCTCCGCCGTCACCCCACGGCCAACCGCTCCACGTGCCGTGCCTCCTTCCTCGCGCCGATGCTCTTCAGGGCCGCGATCGCCTCTGCCTTCCCCCGGTGGGCGTACTCGGGAAGCGTCCCGTCCAGGTCCAGCAGTCCGGCCAGGGCCTGACGTACCACGGACAGGGCCGCGCGGTCCCCGGACAGCTCCTCACTTGCGAGCGTGACGTCGGCGGCGAGGCGCGACCACCACAGCGTGCCGTCCGGGCGGGTCGCGAGGGAGGCGCGCAGCGAGTCCGCGAGGGCGGTCGTGCCCTCTTGCCTGCGGTCGACCGCGAACAGGAGGCGGGCCTTGCGGCGCAGGGCCGTCGCCTCGGCGATGGTGATTCCCGCCGCGTAGTGGCCACTCGCGCGACGGGCCGCGACGTCGCGTGCGAGGTCCGCCTCCAGCTTGGCGATCTCCTCCGGGATGTCCAGCTCCGCCAGGGTCCTCGGCGGCCGGCCGACCGACGCGTCCGTGGTGCGGAACGCGGGGTCGATCGGTTCGACGTCATAGACGGCCCAGCCGTCCAGCAGCAGATCGAGGGTGTGGTGGTAGACCCAGTTCGGATCCCGGAAGTACTGGTTCAGCTGGTAGCGGCGGAGTGTGCGGTTGGTCAGGTCCGCCACACGCAGAAGGATCGCGCTGTTGGCGTCGATCTCGATCGTCAGCTCGACGTCCACCTCCTTCTGCTTCACAGGGAAGGCGATCCTGCCGATCTCCACGTCCTCGCGTGAGGTCTTGGACCGCTCGACGACGGGCAGGACCACCTCGGCGCCCGCCCGGCCCACGAAGGAGAACAGCTCGCTTCGCTGAGTGGGGATGGTCGTCAGCCGCTCCAGTAGGACACGGCCGACTCCGTGCGCGTCGGGCGACTTCTTCATCCTGTTCGCGCTCGTGCCGTCCGCCGCCGAGGTGCAGGTGACGCCGATGCCCCGGTGACTGAGGTCCAGCAACAGCGGGACGGCCCCGTCCCGGGCCGCTTTGGAGCCCGAGAGGAGAGAGGAGTACAGCGCCAGCCCCTGGCTCACGGCCAGATCCTGGTACGTGGCGACGAACTCGACGTCGCCCAGGATCTCCTCCAGGGACTCCCGGACCGTGAAGATCTTCCCGCCCTGCCCGCTGAGCAGTACGACGTCGATCGGATCGTCGAGGTACGCGTCGCCGATCGCTGTGAGCACCACCTCGGCGAACCGCTCCGTCAGCTCCCGGCAGACGTCCCTGAACTCCGCGCGGTCGACGGTGAAGCGGGGCGACAGGATCTGCGCCCCGACTTCGATGTCCTGGAGCCAGACGACCGCGGACTCGTCCACGGTGAGAAGCTGTTTGGCGCGTTCGGCCTCGCTGAGGATCCGCGCCTCCAGGTCGGCGTCGAACGTCACCTCGCCGTTCCACGCGAACAGTCGCTCCTTGATCAGCCCCGCGAGCGCGATGTCGAAGTCGAGGCCCCCCAGATGGTTGTCGCCGTAGACCGACTTGATCTCGTGCACGCCGTCGCCGACGTCCGCGACCGCCACATCGAGGGTGCCGCCTCCGAGGTCGACCACCAGGGTGAGGCCCTCCCACTGGGGCCGGTCCATATGGAGCAGTACGCAGGCGATATTGGGCTCGCCGACCATGCGGCGCACCTTCAGCCCGGCCAGTTCGAAGGCGCGCAGCAGACTGTTCGCCTGTCTGATGCTGAAGTTCGCCGGGTAGGCGATCATGGCCTCGCGCGGCAGCCGCCCCAGCACGTCCTCCGCGTTGCTGCGCAGACTCCGGATCACGAGCGACGACAGCAGTTCCGCCGAAAGCTCCTTCCCGTCGAGGGAGAGGGCGTAGTCGGTGCCGAGGCGCCGTTTGACCGCCCGTACCGTACGGCCCGCCGCGAGCCGCTCCAGGTCGACCGCGCGCGAGCCGACCAGATAGTCGAGGTCCTGCACGAAGGTGACGACGGAGGGCACCAGGCTCTTGCCGTCGCCGGCCCGTACGAAGTGGACCTTCGACTCGTCGTCCGCGACCGCGATCACCGAGGTGGTGGTCCCGAAGTCGATGGCGAACAGCGGATTCTCGGCTATTCTCGCGCCGCTGACCCGGATGACGGAGCGCTGGCGCAGCTCCTCCCCGACCCCGGCCGACGCCCTCCACTCGTTGCGCTTCCTGGGCGAGACGATCTCCAGCTCGACCAGGGCCGCCGGCTCGACCCGTGAGTACGGCTCCTGGATCGGCTTCTCGCACTGCCGGGCCAGCCGTGGCACATGCGTCGTCAGATACGCGTCGAGGTTCTCGACGGTGACGCACCGGCCGTCGTCGCCGAACGCGTCGTACAGGGCTTCGGAGAAGATCCCGGACTTGAGGCGGTCGCTCTCGTACGAACTGGTCCCCGGGGCGCACGAGCAGAAGGAGACCATGCCTGGCGGGCAGAGGTTCTCGACGTCGACCTTCGCCGTCGTGGCGAAGGGGGACTTGCCTCCGGCGACCGGGGTCCTGCACGCGTCGAGCAGCAGGACGATGTGCCTGGCTCCGGTGTCCCGGAGCAGCCGGACGAGGAGCTCGAACCTCAGGCTGGTCTCCTCCAGGGCCGAGGTGATCGACTCGCTGGTGATCAGGTAGTCGTTGCCGTCCGCCGTCGAGTGGAAGCCGTGGCCGCTGAAGAAGAAGAACAGCCGGTCGATCGGGTCGGCGGCGTGCCGGGCCAGTCGGGACAGGGTGTGCAGCACGTTGATGCGGGTCGGGCTGGCGTCCGGCAGGCCGTCGGCGAAGGTGAAGACGGCTCCGGCCGGGATGTCCATCGAGGTCGTGAACATCTCGCGCATCCTGATGGCGTCGAGATGGGCGAACCGCAGGTCCGCGATGTCCTCGTCCTCGTAGTGGGAGCAGCCGACGGTGACCGCCACGTTCAAGACGCGGCCCCCGGCTTCCGCTGGAAGATGAGTTTCATGCCGCCGTTGACCTCGGCCGAGGTGGCGCCGATCAGCCGGACCTCGCCCTTGCCCGTGACCTGGACGTGCACTTCGAGCCCGGTCAGCTCCAGGGTGTCGGACGCCGTCGACGCCTGCTCGAAGACCTCTCCGACGTACTGGCAGAGGGTGGCCACGTTCTGTGCGAGTACGTCGGAGCTGACCCGGGTGATGTGCGTGACCGCCGTGCGGGTGCGGGTGAAGACGGACTTCTCGCCGTCGTCCACGCCGTAGTCGACCGTGATGACAGGTACCTGCGCGTCAAGGTGATCGCTGCTCATCCGACCAGTGTCGCGGTTCGGCCGGAGAGGGACCCGGCGAATCCCCAACTCCCCCCGCCGTCGCCGCCGAACTCGACGGCCGCCCACGCAGAACGCTCGGCTGGGAAACCCCAGCCGAGCGCCTGCACAGACATCTCGCGGCCTGATCAGCACCGCCACGTGGTGCGACGACCCCTGGAAACCGCCAAGGCCGCCGGGGCGTTCGAAGGGCGGGTGCTCAGATGAGGCCGAGCTCGCGGACCGCCGCGCGCTCCTCGTCGAGCTCCTTCACGGACGCGTCGATGCGCGCACGCGAGAAGTCGTTGATGTCCAGGCCCTGGACGATCTCGTACTTGCCGTCCTTGGTGGTGACCGGGAAGGAGGAGATCAGGCCCTCCGGAACGCCGTACGAGCCGTCCGACGGGATGCCCATGGAGGTCCAGTCGCCCTCGGCGGTGCCGTTGACCCAGGTGTGGACGTGGTCGATGGCGGCGTTCGCGGCCGAGGCGGCGGAGGACGCGCCACGGGCCTCGATGATCGCCGCGCCGCGCTTGGCGACGGTCGGGATGAAGGTGTCGGCGAGCCAGGCCTCGTCGTTCACGGTCTCCGCGGCGTTCTTGCCGGCGATCTCCGCGTGGAAGATGTCGGGGTACTGCGTGGCGGAGTGGTTGCCCCAGATCGTCAGGCGCTTGATGTCGCTGACGGCCGAGCCGGTCTTCGCAGCGAGCTGCGAGATGGCGCGGTTGTGGTCGAGGCGGGTCATCGCGGTGAAGCGCTCGGCCGGGACGTCCGGGGCGGCGGCCTGCGCGATGAGCGCGTTGGTGTTGGCCGGGTTGCCGACGACGAGGACCTTGATGTCGTCCGCGGCGTTGTCGTTGATGGCCTTGCCCTGCGGCTTGAAGATGCCGCCGTTGGCGGAGAGCAGGTCGCCGCGCTCCATGCCCTTGGTGCGCGGGCGGGCGCCCACGAGGAGGGCTACGTTCGCGCCGTCGAAGCCTACGTTCGGGTCGTCCGTGATCTCGATGCCGCGCAGCAGCGGGAAGGCGCAGTCGTCGAGCTCCATCGCGGTGCCCTCGGCGGCCTTGAGGCCCTGGGGGATCTCGAGGAGGCGCAGCTTGACCGGCACGTCCGCGCCAAGCAGGTGGCCGGAGGCGATGCGGAAGAGCAGCGCGTAGCCGATCTGGCCGGCCGCGCCGGTCACGGTGACATTCACGGGAGTGCGGGTCATGGCGATCTCCGTAAGACAGCTGGCGGTGGGGGTCCGTGCCCCTGGTGCTGGATATCTCTTCTGCGTCTGTTCTGAATCTTGACGTGAAGAGATATCCAGCGGTCAGGCTATCCGACCCGGGACACGACGGCTCTCCGCCCCCTTGTGGTGCGGCTCACGAGGGCCGGAACGCGCCGCCTACGAGGGGGCGAACGCGCCGCTCAACCCGCCGCTCGCCCCGCCGCTCACTCCGCCGTCGTGCAGCCCTTGGTGCCGGCGGCCTTGAGCGTGGCGCAGGCCTTGGCGTCGGTGGACGCCTTGGCGGCCGTCATGGGCGTGTACGCGTCGTTGTCGGCGTTCACGAGGCCGTTCTGGGCGCCCTTGCCGTCGACGCTGATCTGCACGGTGTCGCCGACCGCGGCCTGGGTGATGCGCGCCCAGGCGGCCGCGCAGACCTTGCTGTACCTGACCTCGACCTTTGCCGTGCCGACGGTCGCCGTGGAGACGGTGGTGGCGAGCTCGCCGCCGCAGCCCATGGCCTCCGGGTCCTGGCCCGTGCAGTCGGCGCCGGTGCACTTGACCCCGGCCGGCAGCTCGGGGCCGCTGGTGGTCGGGGCGGTGGCGGGCGTCTTGGCCACGGGCTTCTTGTCGTCGCCGCCCCCGCCGAGATCGGTCAGGAGGACGGCCGCGGCTATGACGAGCAGCGCGCCCACGACTCCGGTCAGGAAGAGGGTGACCTTCCGCTTGCCGGGGCCGCCCCGGGAGCCGTTCGCGGACCGGGACGACCGAGGGACACCGGGCGGACCGGCGGGCGCGGAGTGGCGCTCGCCGGGGCCGGGCTGCTGCGGGACGTGCGGCGAACGGTCGGAGTCGGCGGACGCGTCGGACTCGGAGCCGTACGCCCCCGATCCGGCCCCGGACCCCTGCTCGCGGCGCGACGGCGGGCCCACGGGCGCGGCGGTGCGGCTGGCGCCGGGGCCCCCGGCCGAGCCGAACTCGCCCAGCGCGGCGCGCGCCTGGGAGATCCGGATGGCCTCCATCGTCATGTCATGGCGCATCTCGGAGCGGCTCCAGGCGCGCTCCGCGAGCTCCCACATGGTCAGCAGGTGGACCGGGTTCGTGCCGGTGGCCTCGCCCAACGCGACGATCGCGCGCTTCGGCGCGAGCAGCCGGCCGTTCAGATACCGCTCCCAGGACGTCTTGCTGTACCCGGTGTGGTCCGATACGGCCGAGATGCTCAGTCCGCTGCGGTCGACGAGCCGACGCAGCTGGCTCGTGAACTCGCGAACCTGCGGATCGAGCTCCTCCGGCAGTGCCTTCCAACGAGGCATGTACTTCCCCCTTGTCCCCCCGACGTGCCTGACGTGCTGTGCCCCGTGCTGGACGCCCTTGCCTGCGGCCCCACTCCGGCCGGTCCGTGTTGCGGACTACCCAGTGGGATGTGCAGAGCCAGGATGTCAGTTCCTGGCGTAGGAGCGCACGGAAGCATTCGGAACTGTGAGCACGCCCCCATGCGCGCCGCCTCACCCCGGATGCGGGCATAGTCTCCCATCCGTAGCCCAATGATCACACCATGGCGGAATGGTCACCTCCGTGCCACAGGCCTCCGGCGTCTCTTGTTCATGATTGGCGCGTCCATGACTCTGTAATCGCAACGGCGCCCGTCCTCCCTCGGGGGAGGGGACGGGCGCCGTTTTCCATGCGCCCCCCGCCCCGCGCTCCCGTGGCCTGCCGCCTCGCGCCGGCGCCCGGCCCAGCCAGGCCCTCTTGCTCCCCGCCCCCGTCCTGCGCGAGGCAAACCCACGCGCAGGCCGGCCCCCGGGCCGCCGCCGCCGAAGTGGCCGGATAGCGCCGCCGGGCCTCGTGCGCACCCGCCGACTCGTTCGCGACTGCGCACAGCGCCACGACGGCGCCGGCGTGGGACGGGTCTCACTCCCGTGCGTACGACCCCTCAGATCCTGTGACTCCGCAGCCAGTTGACTGCCGCTCAGCGAGGGTCCCGCCGGGTCAGGCCGCCGTCTCGGTCTTCCTGCGGAGGTTCGCGTCGAGCGCCTCCAGGAATTGCTCCGTCGTCATCCACGGCTGGTCCCTGGAGATCAACAGCGCCAGGTCCTTCGTCATCTGGCCGCCCTCGACCGTCTCGACGCAGACCTTCTCCAGCGTCTCGGCGAACGCGACGACCTCGGGGGTGCCGTCCAGCTTGCCGCGGTGGGCCAGGCCTCGGGTCCAGGCGAAGATCGAGGCGATCGGGTTGGTCGAGGTCGCCCTGCCCTGCTGGTGCTGGCGGTAGTGGCGGGTGACCGTGCCATGGGCGGCCTCGGCCTCGATCGTGCGGCCGTCGGGGGACATCAGGACGGAGGTCATCAGGCCGAGGGAGCCGAAGCCCTGGGCGACGATGTCGGACTGGACGTCTCCGTCGTAGTTCTTGCAGGCCCAGACGTAGCCGCCCTCCCATTTGAGGGCGGCGGCGACCATGTCGTCGATGAGCCGGTGCTCGTACGTCAGCCCCTTCGCGTCGAACTCGGCCTTGAACTCGGCGTCGAAGACCTCCTGGAAGATGTCCTTGAAGCGGCCGTCGTACTTCTTCAGGATCGTGTTCTTCGTCGACATATAGACAGGGAAGTCGCGGGCGAGGCCGTAGCGGAACGAAGCGCGGGCGAAGTCGCGGATGGACTGGTCCAGGTTGTACATGGACAGGGCGACGCCGGGTCCTGGGAACTCGTAGACCTCGAGCTCGACGGGATCGGAGCCGTCCTTCGGCGTGAAGGTCATCGTGAGCGTGCCCTCGCCCGGGACCTTGAGGTCGGTGGCGCGGTACTGGTCGCCGAAGGCGTGGCGGCCGACGACGATGGGCTTCGTCCAGCCGGGGACGAGCCGGGGGACGTTCTCCATGATGATCGGCTCGCGGAAGATGACGCCGCCGAGGATGTTGCGGATGGTCCCGTTGGGCGAGCGGTACATCGCCTTGAGGTTGAACTCCTCGACGCGCGCCTCGTCCGGGGTGATCGTCGCGCACTTCACGCCGACGCCGTACTTCTTGATCGCCTGGGCGGCGTCGACGGTCACCTGGTCGCTGGTGGCGTCGCGGTGCTCGATGCCCAGATCGAAGTACTTCAGCTCGACGTCGAGGTACGGCAGGATCAACTTGTCCTTGATGAACTGCCAGATGATGCGGGTCATCTCGTCGCCGTCGAGCTCGACGACGGGGTTGGCTACCTGGATCTTGGGCATGTCCGGAACGTCCCTCTCGCACGGCGCCGACATATCTCGGCATCAAGATACTCGCCGTCGGGACGAATCAGCCGTTATCGGACAGTGAAGTGGACGGCGTCCTCCAGGAAGGGCACGTCGAGCCACGGCTCGGGCTGGGTGACCAGCGCGAGCAGCACGATCACAGCGCCGAGCAGGCCGTACGTGACCATGTCGGTGAAGCGCGACCGCACCGCGAGCATGCCCACGGAGGGCAGGACCCGCCGCATCACGGCGCCGCCGACGAGCGCGACGCCGACGAGGATCGTCCCCACCCGGAACGCGTCGGCGAAGGCGTCCATCCCCACGATGACCAGGCCGATCCCGGTGAGCCCGAGCACGGCGAGCAGGGGCCACTGCCGCGCGGGAGCGGGCGCGTCCCTGGGGGCGGCACGGCCGCCCCCCTCGGGGCGTGCCGTGTCCGTGGTGAGGGACGGGGGGCGCCGCGAGGCCGGCTTGGCGGCGGAGACGGGGTCGACGTCGGGGCGGTCGGCGTCGGGCGCGGTCTCCGCTGCGGTCTCGGTCTCGGGCGCGGCTTCGGGTGCGGTCTCCGATGCGGCGTCGGGCGCGTCCGGGCCCTCGGCCGGGGCGGAGCCGTTGACCGCGGGGATCGAGTCGGGCTCGCCGCCGGCCGCGCCGCCACCGGCATCCGTGACGGTGCCATCAGCCGTCGGCGCGGGCGGCTCCGAAGCGGCCTCGCCCTTCACAGCCGTACCCCCGTCGGCAGCCGTGGCAGCCGTACCGGCGTCGCCCGCCGCCGCAGCACCATCAGCCGTACCGGCGTCGCCCGCCGTACCGCCGTCGCCAGCCGCGGCAGCGGCCTTCGCAGCCGTGCCGCCCGCCTCGCGCGGGGCGTCGTTCGTTGGTGCGCCCACAGGGGAACCTCTTCTCGTCAGACCGCGGACGCGGCGGCCCGCTCCGCCGACTCGACCACGTTCACCAGGAGCTGCGCGCGGGTCATGGGGCCCACGCCGCCCGGGTTCGGGGCCACCCAGCCCGCCACCTCGGCCACGCCGGGGTGGACGTCGCCGACGATCTTGCCCTCCTCGTCGCGGCTGACGCCGACGTCGAGGACCGCCGCACCCGGCTTGACGTCCTCCGGCTTGATCAGGTGCGGAACGCCCGCCGCCGCCACGATGATGTCCGCCTGCCTCAGCTGCGCGGACAGGTCGCGCGTGCCGGTGTGGCACTGCGTCACGGTCGCGTTCTCGGACTTGCGGGTCAGCACCAGCGGCATCGGCCGCCCGATCGTGATGCCACGGCCCACGACCACCACGTGCGCGCCGTTGATCTCCACGTCGTGGTGGCGCAGCAGCTGGACGATGCCGTACGGGGTGCAGGGCAGCGGACCCGTCTCGTTCAGCACCAGCCGGCCCAGGCTCATCGGGTGCAGGCCGTCCGCGTCCTTCAACGGGTCCATCAGCTCGAGGACGCGGTTGGTGTCGATGCCCTTGGGCAGCGGGAGTTGCACGATGTACCCCGTGCACTCGGGGTTGTCGTTCAGCTCGCGTACGACGGCCTCGATCTCCTCCTGCGTCGCGGTGTCGGGCAGTTCGCGCTGAATCGATGCGATGCCGACCTGCGCGCAGTCGCGGTGCTTGCCGTTGACGTACCAACGGCTGCCCGGGTCGTCCCCGACGAGCAGGGTCCCCAGACCGGGGTGGACACCCCGCTCCTTGAGGGCCGCCACGCGGGCGGTCAGGTCGGACTTGATCGCGGCTGCGGTGGCCTTGCCATCGAGAATCTGGGCAGTCATGCACCCATCCTCGCGGATGGACCCTCCCCGGTTCCAATTCAGGGTCCGGAAGCCGTCCCCAGCAGCAGAACGACAGGTTGCACTTGCACAACACATACGTTCCCCGACTGGACAAAAAGTCGACTGTAATACCACGATGAGCCGCGCAGTGCCGCGGGCAGTGCCGGGGGGCAAACCACATTTCTCATGACGATCCTCCGCGCGGACCGCGTCGTCCCCGCATTTTCCAACGGAGGATTTCACGCCATGAGCTTCGGCGACCCGAACAACCCCTACGGCCAGCAGCAGGGCCAGCCGGGCTACGGCTACCCCCAGGGCCAGGCCCCGCAGGGCCAGCCCGGATACGGCTACCCGCAGGCCCCGCCGGTCCAACAGTACGGCGGCTACAACGGTCCGACCGAGATGCCGGGCGGCGTCAAGGCGGCCCGTGTGATGCTCTTCATCATCGCCGGCTTCCAGGTCATCGGTGCGATCTTCGCCGCCATGGCGGCCGTCGGCGTCAGCAAGGCCAAGGACGACCCGGCGCTCAAGGACGACGTGCAGTTCCAGCAGGTCGCCGACATGTCGGTCGGCGTCATCTGGCTGATCACCCTCCTCATCCTGGCCTGGGGCGTCCTCGCGCTCGTCCTCGGCGTCAAGTTCGGCAGCGGCGGCAACGGCATCCGCGTCACCGCGCTGGTCTTCGGCATCATCACCGCCGTGCTGGGCGTCTACCCGTTCGTCCTGGTCGGCCTCGTGCACACCGTGCTGGCCATCCTCATAGCCGTGTTCGTCGGCAAGTCCGACGGCGCGCAGTGGTTCAACCGCCCGCGCCACTGAGCCGGCGGCAGCACCAGCTGAACTGACGAAGGCCGTGAACCCGTCGACGGACGGGCTCACGGCCTTCGGCCGTTCCACCGGAGAGAACGCTCGCCCAACGCGAAGGCCGCGCCCGGAATTCGGGCGCGGCCTTCGAGCCGTAGGGGCCGTAGGAGCCGTAGGAGCCGTAGAGGAAAAGCAGGGGCCCTAGTGGAAGAAGTGGCGCGTGCCCGTGAAGTACATCGTCACGCCGGCCTTCTTCGCCGCCTCCACGACCTGCTCGTCGCGGACCGAGCCGCCCGGCTGCACGACCGCCTTGACGCCCGCCTCGAGAAGGATCTCCAGGCCGTCGGGGAAGGGGAAGAAGGCGTCGGACGCGGCGTACGCGCCGCGCGCCCGCTCCTCGCCCGCGCGCTCGACCGCCAGCTTCGCGGAGTCGACGCGGTTGACCTGGCCCATGCCGACGCCGACCGACGCCCCGTCCTTCGCGAGCAGGATCGCGTTGGACTTGACCGCCCGGCACGCCCGCCAGGCGAAGGCGAGCTCCTGGAGCTCGTCGGCGGACAGCGCGTCGCCGGTCGCGAGGGTCCAGTTCGCCGGGTCGTCGCCCTCCGCCTGGAAGAGGTCCAGGTGCTGGACGACCGCGCCGCAGGAGATCGGCTTGACGTCCTCGACCTGGGCGGGCACGCCCTCGACCTTCAGCACGCGGATGTTCTTCTTGCGGGCGAGCACCTCCACGGCCCCGTCCTCGTACGCCGGCGCCGCGATGACCTCGGTGAAGATGTCGGCGACCTGCTCGGCCATGGCCACGGTGACCGGGGCGTTGACGGCGATCACGCCGCCGAACGCGGAGAGCGGGTCGCAGGCGTGGGCCTTGCGGTGGGCCTCGGCGACGTCCGCGCCGACGGCGATGCCGCACGGGTTGGCGTGCTTGATGATCGCGACGCAGGGCCCGTCGTGGTCGTAGGCGGCGCGGCGCGCGGCCTCGGTGTCCACATAGTTGTTGAAGGACATCTCCTTGCCGTGCAGCTGCTCGGCGTTGGCGAGTCCGCCCGGGCGGCCGTCGCCGTAGAGCGCGGCGCTCTGGTGCGGGTTCTCGCCGTAGCGCAGGGTCGCCTTGCGCTCCAGGGTCAGGCCGAGGAACTCGGGGAGCTCGGCCTCCTCGTCGGCCGCGTAGGAATCGGTGAACCAGCTCGCGACGGCCACGTCGTACGCGGCGGTGTGCTGGAACGCCTCGGCCGCCAGCCGCTTGCGCGCGGCCAGGTCGAAGCCGCCCGCCTTGACGGCGGCGAGCACGTCGGCGTACCGCTTCGGGCTGGTCGCCACGGCCACGGACGGGTGGTTCTTGGCGGCGGCGCGGACCATGGACGGGCCGCCGATGTCGATCTGCTCGACGCACTCGTCGGGCGTCGCGCCGGAGCGGACCGTCTCCTTGAACGGGTACAGGTTCACGACCACCAGGCCGAAGGGCTCCACGCCCAGGTCGGCGAGCTGGCGCACATGGTCCTCGAGGCGCAGGTCGGCGAGGATCCCGGCGTGCACGCGCGGGTGCAGCGTCTTGACCCGGCCGTCGAGGCACTCGGGGAAGCCCGTCAGCTCCTCGACCTTGGTGACCGGCACCCCGGCGGCAGCGATCTTCGCGGCGGTGGAGCCGGTGGAGACGAGCTCGACGCCGGCCTCGTGGAGCCCGCGGGCGAGCTCCTCCAGCCCCGTCTTGTCGTAGACGCTGACCAGAGCGCGGCGGATGGGCTTAACGGTGTCCGTGTTCACCGACATGAACCTTTCGTCCCTCAATGCTGTAGCCGTTGCGGGCCAGGCGCCCCACGACGTCGACGAGCAGCTGTCGCTCGACTTCCTTGATCCGCTCATGGAGAGCGGCTTCATCGTCCTCGTCCCGCACCGCGACCACGCCCTGCGCGATGATCGGGCCGGTGTCGACGCCGTCGTCGACGAAGTGGACGGTGCATCCGGTGACCTTCGCGCCGTACGCGAGCGCGTCGCGCACTCCATGGGCACCGGGAAAGCTGGGGAGCAGGGCGGGGTGCGTGTTGACGAACCGCCCGCCGAACCGGGCCAGGAACTCCTTGCCCACGATCTTCATGAAACCGGCCGAGACGACCAGGTCGGGCTCGTACGCCGAGACGGCGTCGGCGAGCGCCGCGTCCCAGGCGTCGCGCGAGTCGTACTCCTTCACCTTGCACACGAAGGTGGGGAGTCCGGCGCGCTCGGCGCGCTCCAGACCGGCGATCTCGTCGCGGTCGGCGCCGACGGCGACGATCTCGGCGCCGTACTGCGGGTCCTCGCTGATGGCGTCGAGCAACGCCTGAAGATTGGTGCCGGATCCGGAGACCAGAACGACGAGGCGGGCGGCGGCCACGGAGACTCTTTTCGCGTTGCGATCGATCTTTGTGTGGTCGTACGAACGAATCGTGCCCCTCGATACGGGGAACTCTACGAAGGAGCCGACCGTCAGCAACGATACCGGCACACAGAACGGCCCCCACGGGACGGGGGCGCGGCCGGGAGGTAGCGTCTGGGGACAGGACCCGTCCTCAGACGGGCACGACGACACAAGACCCCATGTGCGACTGGGTCTGAGGGGAAGACGTTCACCAGATGCCGGACCGACGCCGCCGTACGGATTTCCTGTTGCCGCGGGAACGCCAGTCCACGGACGACAACAACCCCTTCGCGCCGCCGCCGGAGGGCAGGCCCGACCAGCCCTGGCAGCCTCGGCGCCCGGCGACCGACGACTCCTCCGGCTCCTCCGGCTCCGCAGGGCCCTCCGGCTCCTCCGACTCCCCCGGCGGCGACTCGTCGAACCCGACGCCCTCCGCTCCTCCCCGCCCGACCGCTCCGCCGTCCGACGGGTCCGGCTCGGGGTGGGGCAGCCAGTGGAGCAGCCGCCAGCCCGGCCGCTCCTCGGGCGGCTTCGGCAGCCGCCAGAGCGGTCAGAACGGCCAGAACAGTCAGAAGAGCCAGAAGGAGGGCGGCAGCCCCGGCGGGCTCCGCTGGGACCCGGCCGACCCGGCCCAGCGGCGGGCGCGGTACGCGCTGCTGTCGGGCATGTGGGCCTTCTTCTTCGCGCTGTTCGACCTCCCCGAGGTCGCCCTGCTGCTGGGCGCGCTCGCGATGTACTGGGCGATCAGCGCGCTGCGGGCGAAGCCGCGCAGGACCACGGCGGACGCGGTGACGTCGGCCGCGCCGCCGCCCCCGCCGGGCTCCGCCTCCCCGGGGAGACCGCAGATCACGGCGGCGGTGAGCGGCCTGGTGATGGCGAGCATCGCGCTGGTGATCGTGGCGGTGTCGTTCACGGCACAGCTGGTGTACCGGGACTTCTACACCTGCGTGGACGACTCGCTGACGAAGTCGGGGCAGCTCTCCTGCAACGAGCTGCTGCCCGATCCGCTGCGTGAGGTGATCGGGGTCAAGGAGTAGAGCGGTCAGGGGTCGCGGTCGCGGAGTCGCGGAGTCGCGATCAGGGGCCTGGGGCCGCGATCAGGGGCTTGGGGCGGGGCTGGAGGCGGGGGCGTCCGGCCCCGCCTTCGCTGTCTTCGGGCTCCGGTCCGAGGCCCGTGGGGGCCTCAGGCGGCGCGTGGAGTTGCCTGTGGAGTTGCCTGTGGACGTGGCGGGGGATTTGCCCGTGGACGGGCCTTTCGACGGGCCTTTCGACGGGCCGGGGGGCGGGTTTTTCGACGGGCCTGTCGCCGAGCCGCTGGACTGGCTGCTGGACTGGCCGGGGGACGGGTCGCTGGACTCGCGGGGCGATGGGGCTGGGGCCTTGGACGGGGACCCGGGCGCGAGCTTGACGGGGAGCCTGCCCCACGCGTGCACGATGAGCGCCGCGGGCAGACCCACGACCAGGCTCCACGCCAGCGCGCCCGCCCCCACTCGCCACCACACCGGGCCGAATGCTGACAATTCGCCCCTGCCGAGCGCCCCGCCCGCGAACGAGGCCAGGACCGCCGCCATGGCCGCGCAGCCCGCGGCGCCCAGCAGCGCCGTCAGCAGCGTCTCGCCCCAGCCGCGCGAGAACAGGCCCGCGAACCTCCCGATCACCAGCCCGGCGACCACGGGGACGGCCGCCGCCGCCCAGTGGACCCACCAGCCCCGCCCCTCCGCCGGGACCGCCGCGAGCAGCGGGAACGCGGGCAGCACCGGGGACCCGGCCAGCGCCAAGGGCGTCGCCGCCGCCCCCGTGCCCAGCGCGAACCCGGGCCCGAGACCGTACGCCGCCCCCCACACCGCCGCGTTCGGCAGCAGCGCGAGACTCAGCAGCACCACCGCGACCTGCCCCGACCACGCGCCCGCCAGGTGCAGGAACGACTCGTGCGCCGCCCGCCAGTGCCACGCCAGGGACGCCAGGAAGACCACGCCGCCGCCCGCCGTCAGGGCCACCACGCCCGCCACGGCCGCCCTCGCCGCCACCGCGGCCCGGGAGCGGCCGAGCTCTCTCCGCAGCCGCACCGGCACCCATGCCGGCAGCCGCCCCCACGGCCGCCCCGCCCCCGTCCACACGCCGGCCGCCGCCGAGACGACCGTCACCAGCGGCACATGGAACAGCGCGCTGAGCGGGTCGGCCGCCAGCGGGCCGCCCGCCGCGTAGAGCGCGATCGCCAGGCCGAGCGTCAGATATCCCCAGGTCACCGCCCACAACGCGGTCCCCGGCGACGGCACGGGACGCCCTTCCTCCGGCTCCAGCGCATCGCGCCCCGCCCGGTGCGCCAGCAGCACCGGCAGCGCCACGAACAGCAGCGGCGCCACGCCCATGGGCACCGGGGCGCCCGAGAGCGTGTCGGCGCGCACGAGCTCCGCGCCGTGGGCGAGCAGCCAGAGCCCCGCTGCCACGTGCAGCGCTCCGGCCGGGTCGCTGTCGGGGAACGGCGAGATGATCCACATCGCCATCACCAGGACGGTCAGCGCGCCGAGCGCGAGACCCGCCGCCGTCGCGCCGCGTACCGCGCCGGCAGCGAGCACCGCCCGCCGTCCCCCATGGAGGACGGGCTCGGAAAAGCCGTGATCGGTCGTCTGGGTCACGCAGCCATGCTGCCAACGACACGCGCTGTAGCCGCGTAACAGGCGAATGCCCGTTGTGTCGCTCAAGATACGCTTATGTACTTTTACGTCGAGTGCAGCGCTGCGGAGTACGTGTCATGACCGCCCAGAGCACCGCGTCCTCGGCCTCCATCGCCCTCCCCTCTCCGACGGAGCGGCGCAGGCTGCGCGAGGCGAAGTCGCTGAGCGAGGAGCAGATCGCGACGGCGGTCGGCGTCACGAAGGCGACGGTAAGAGCCTGGGAGACCGGCCGCACGAGCCCCCGCGGACGCAAGCGGCAGCTGTACGCGAAGCTGCTCGCCGGGTTCGAGGAGGAGCTGGCGGAGGCGGAGCCGACCGAGCTGGCGGAGGCCGATATGGCGGAGGCGGAGCCGGTGGAGACCGGCGCTGAGGCGGGGGTCGAGGCGGGGGCGGGGGCCGAGGCGGCCGCCTCGAAGCCTCTGGAGGAACCCGCGCAGGCGGCGAAGGCACGGGAACCCGAGGCGCGGGAGCCCGGAGAGCCGCCGACACAAGAGCGGGCACAGGGCCCGACACCCGACTCGACGCCGGACCGGACGGCGGACCCGACGGCGGACCGGACACCGGCCCCGAAGCCGGGCCCGAAGCCGGGGCAGCCGTCCGGGCAGCCGCACGCACCGGCGCACACCCCCGGCCGCCTCGCGCCGCCGGCCCGTGCCAAGCAGCCTCCCGCCAACACGCGCCCCAGGCCCGCCGTGAAGCGCGCCTCCAAGCCGCCCTCGGTCGCCCCGACTCCTGTCCTGGCCCCGGTTGCGGCGCCCCCTCAGCCCGCCTACGCGCCGGTCGTCGAAGCGGAACGGGACGCGCCGGAGCCACAGCCGTTCGACCTGACCCCGGAGGAGGCGTTCGACGCCCTCTACGCGCACGCCGCGCTCGGCCTCGTACGCCAGACCTACCTCCTCACCGGCCGCCGCCAGCTCTCCATCGAGGCCGTCGAGAAGTCCTTCCAGCTCGCCTGGGACCGCTGGCCCGAGGTCGCGGTCGACCGGGACCCGGTGGGCTGGGTGCGGGCCGCCGCGTACGAGTACGCGATGTCCCCCTGGCACCGGCTGCGGCGCTCCCAGGAGGAGCCCGAGGCCGCCGGGGTCGAAGGCGCCGTCGTGGAGACCGCCGTCGTGGAGACCGCCGCCGTCGAAGCCGCCGCGGTCGAGCCGAGCCATCGCGACGCGCTGCTCGACGCACTGCTGGAGCTGCCTCCGTCGTACCGCCGCACGCTGCTGCTCTACGACGGCCTGGGCCTCGATCTTCCCGAGACGGCGGCCGAGACCGAGGCGAGCACCCCGGCCGCCGCCAACCGCGTCCTGCACGCGCGCGAGGCGATCGCCGAGAGGCTGCCCGAGCTGTCGGCGCCGGAGGTGCTGCAGGACCGGCTCACCGCTCTCGCGAGCTCCCATCCGGTCGAGCATCTGACGCCCGCGCGCGAGGTGCGCACCGGCAGCGAGCGCCGCGCCCAGTTCTGGACCCGGGCCGCCATCGCGGTCACCGCGCTGATCATCGGGGCTACGGCGTGCACGCTGGCCACCTCGCCGACGCGGTACCACCCGCCGGTGGCGCCGGGCGAGCGGGTCAGCGGCGTACCCGCGCACGGCGGCCCGCCACAGCTGACCCCGCGGGACAAACAGCTGCGCAAAAAGCTCCTCTCCGAGCCCGCACCCGGCCCGGAACGCCTCGTCCCACAAATCCGCTGAACAAGCTGCGAGGCCCCAGTTTCAGCCCCGCCGGCGTTTGAGGCGCGGGGCCCGGGGCAGAGCCCCGCGGGCAGCCCGCACAGGGCATGTCACCGTCGCCCCCGTACGGCCTTCGGCCGTGTCCTCAATCGCCGGACGGGCTGGGTTTCCCGGGCTCGACCCGCACATCCAGCCCCGCCGGCGATTGAGGCGCAAACCAAGCCCCGCCGGCGTTTGAGGCGCGGGGTCCGTGG